>NZ_CFHTCS010000434.1:0-3236 GCF_984369615.1 Martelella sp.
CCTCGGCGGCCACGGCAATTCCATGGGCGGCATCCTCGTTGACGGCGGCACTTTCGACTGGTCGAAGTCCGGTCGCTACCCGATGCTGAGCGCGCCGCGCGCCGAATATAACGGCATCGTTCTGCATGAGGCTTTCGGCAGCATGGCCTTCGCGCTTGGCGCGCGCGTTCTGAGCCTGCGCGATCTCGGACCGGCGATCTCGCCGTTCAACGCCTTCATGATCGCGACCGGGATCGAGACCCTGCCGCTGCGCATGCAGCGTCATTGCGACAACGCGCTCGCGGTCGCCAAGTGGCTGGAACAGTCGGACAAGGTGGCCTGGGTCGGCTATCCGGGGCTTGAAGGCGATGAAAACCACGCCCTGCAGCAGCGCTATTCGCCGAAGGGCGCCGGCGCCGTCTTCACCTTTGGTCTCAAGGGCGGTTACGAGGCCGGCAAGACCTTTGTCGAGGGCCTTGAACTGTTCTCGCACCTGGCCAATATCGGCGATACCAAGTCACTGGTTATCCACCCTGCATCCACAACCCATGCACAGCTTACGCCGGAACAGCAGGTTGCCGCCGGCGCCGGACCGGACGTGGTGCGCCTTTCGGTGGGCATCGAGGATCTTGCTGATATCATTGCGGATCTCGAGCAGGCCTTCGCCAGGATCTGACGGACGGACGAAGCCGGAGACGGTACCGAGGGCGGGCGATCCACAGGGTCGCCCGTTTTTCGTTCCGGTTTATCCACAGGACCGCGCGGAAGCAGTCACGCCGGAAGCCGGTGTGCCGGCGCCGGCGTCTCTTCGGGCCCGTAGGCAATGATGCGGTCGCGGCCGCCGTTTTTAGCCTCGTAGAGCGCCCGGTCGGATTGCGAGAGCATTCTCTCCAGGTTGAAGCCGGCCCCCGGCTGAACCGCGATGCCGATGCTGACGGTCAGCGGCGGCGAACCGGCAGCCTGGCGTTGACCGGCATCGGCGAGCCGGCCCCGGATCCGCTCGGCAAGGCCGGTCGCCGCGCGAACATTGTCGACCTTCAGAAAGACGGCGAACTCCTCGCCTCCGGTCCGGCCGAAGACATGCATCCGACCCACCTCTTCCTCGACGGTCTGCGTGAAGACGACGAGCGCGACGTCTCCGGCGCTGTGCCCGTAGCGGTCATTGACCCATTTGAAATGATCGATGTCGATGGCCAGATAGGCGAAAAGGTCGGAGAGCGCGGCGGTTTTCAGACGTTCGCCGATCCTCTCGAAAAATCCCCGGCGGTTGAAAACGCCGGTGAGAGGATCATGGAATGCGAGTTTCCTCAGGTGGAACTCGTATTTTTCGACCGACAGCCAGACGGCCAGGCAGATCTTCGCCGAAAACAGCACGAAGCCCGCGACCAGCGTGATCGACGTCAGCGTGCCCTCCTGCAGAACGGCCGGTTTTTCCAAGACATAGAAGAGTGCGACGGCGAGAGCCGACAGGGCTTCGAGCAGGAAAACCGCCGGAATGGCCAGATGGAAGCGCACCTCCTCGAATGCAGCATCGCGGGAAAGGAAGTGCAGGACATAGACGGCGATGGCGATGACGGCGAGACAATAGCTGGCGACGGCGGCGACGGGGCCGAACGCGGACAGGCTGAAGAGGACGAAAGCGACGAACCAGAGGCAGACGCAAAGCGCCGTGAAGCGGAGCGGCCGGTCCTCGCCGTAAAGGGAGAGCAGGCCTGCCGCCGACAGCGCTTCGGCGCTGACAAGCGCGGCAACCGGCAATGCAAGCAAAAGCCGTGCGTTCGGGGTGACATAGGTCAGGCCCAGAAGCCCGAGCCCCATCAGGGCAAGCGCTGCCGACCAGATCAGGATGAACAGTCGATCCCTGTTGCGCAGCCAGAGCGGCAAAAGCAGGATGGAGAGCAGAATGCAGTCCGCCGCCCAGGCAAGAACGGCCGTCAGATTATAGTGCAAAGCCGAAGACCGCTCCCCGAATTCAACAACACGGTGCGGGTTCATACCCGTCCTGCCGCGTAGGCACCACATTTCGCCGTGGACCATTTTTGAAGTTAAACGATTTAAATGTCGACTCCGGGAGCTTCCCGGCTTTGCTTCCGGGCCAAATCCCGCGCCGCGGCAGGCAAGCCGCCGCCAACTGCGGCCCGGTGACGCAATCCATCTCTTGAAGTGACCGGGTCTGGCACTCTATGTAGGAGAGTAATGAAAGATTCGATTGAAAACGGCTCCGATCAGCCGGCCGAAGGACAGACATGACAAATCCCGTAGATACCGCGATGGCGCTTGTGCCCATGGTTGTCGAGCAGACCAATCGCGGCGAACGTTCCTATGACATCTATTCCCGCCTGCTCAAGGAGCGGATCATCTTCCTGACCGGTCCGGTCGAGGATCACCTGGCGTCCCTGATCTGCGCCCAGCTCCTCTTTCTCGAGGCGGAAAACCCGAAGAAGGAAATCGCGCTCTACATCAATTCGCCCGGCGGCGTGGTGACCGCCGGCATGGCGATCTATGACACGATGCAGTTCATCCGCCCGGCGGTTTCGACGCTGTGCATCGGCCAGGCGGCCTCGATGGGCTCGCTCCTGCTGGCCGCCGGCGAAAAGGGCATGCGCTTTGCCACGCCGAATGCGCGGGTCATGGTGCACCAGCCCTCCGGCGGTTTCCAGGGCCAGGCATCCGATATCGAACGCCACGCCCGCGATATCCTGAAGATGAAGCGCCGCCTCAACGAAGTCTATGTCCGCCATTGCGGCCAGACTTACGAAGAGGTTGAAAAGACGCTCGATCGTGACCATTTCATGGATGCCGGCGAGGCGATGGACTGGGGCCTGATCGACAAGGTCATGACATCGCGCAGCGAAATCGAGGGCGGCAACTGATCCTCAGCCAGGAATCCGACGTATCGATTATCGAGCGGCGCGCTCCCGCGTCGGTCGACGGAAGGCTTTCGGCGTGGCAGGGAACCGGATGCCATTGAAGGCGATTCGGGATCACGATTGCGTTTTTTGGCTTTAAACCGGTGCTGAAGCCGTTAATAGTATGGAAAACCGGAGATGTTATCCCGGTTTTTGGAGTTATGGCGTTGTTTCGCGTTTGCGCCTGTTGCCTTGTAAATCTGCCGCGTCGTTTTGTTGCCCTGATGTTTTGAAAGCATTTGGACGTGCGGCGGAAGCGAAAATATGAGGCCGTTCACATGAAGGAACGGCTGACTGGAAGGAAGTGATAATGAGCAAAGTCGGCGGTAACAATGGCGGTGACTCGAA
>NZ_CFHTCS010000435.1:0-3229 GCF_984369615.1 Martelella sp.
TCCAGCTAACAATATTCAGTGAATGCCTAAGCAATATTCCGGCAATGCTGCATACGGGAATTGCGGGGCTGGGACTGGAATATGCCATCCGACCGAATGACGCCGTTCTGGCGGTCACCTTTGCTCCCTACACCGAGCGGACGCTGGAGATCGCCGAGGCGGGCAGGGCGCGCGGCGCAGGCCTTGTTGCCATCACAGATTACGTCACCAGTCCGCTGGTGCGGCTCGGCGCCACCACGCTCAACGTGGCCGAACCCGATGTCGGCGCCTTCCGGGCGCTCTCCGGGTCGCTGTCGCTTGCGATCTCGCTGGCGGTTTCGGTGGGCGCCGCCCGCGAGAATGGAAAAAATAGAAAATAAATATTGCATTCGTAGCAGAATGGAATTTAAATTCCCTCCCGGAACGTGAACCGGTTTCGCGCTCCGATATTGCCCTTGCCGGGAGGAGGTCGGGGCGAATTCACCCCTTGGAGGAGGACTTTAAGCATGAAAATCAGATTTCTTGCGCTGGCGGCCGCAGCCGTCGCACTGACGAGCCTGGCGCCGGCCGCGGCCTGGGCCGAGGGCGAGCGCTTCGTGCTGATCTCGCACGCCCCCGACAGCGACAGCTGGTGGAACACGATCAAGAACGCGGTCAATGTCGCGGGCGACCAGATGGACGTCGAAGTGGAATACCGCAACCCGCCGACGGGCGACCTTGCCGATATGGGCCGCATCGTTCAGCAGGCGGCCGCGTCCAATCCGGACGGCATCATCGTCACGATCGCCGATTATGACGTTCTTTCCGGTCCGATCGCGGATGCCGTGGCCAAGGGCATTCCGGTGATCACCATCAATTCGGGCACGGAAGAGCAGTCGAAAGAGCTCGGCGCGATGATGCATGTGGGCCAGCCGGAATATATGGCGGGCAAGCTTGCCGGCGAGCGCGCGAAGAAGGAGTCGGATGCCGACAGCTTCCTTTGCGTCAACCATTACATCACCAACCCGGCCTCCGTTGAGCGCTGCCAGGGCTTCGCCGATGGGCTTGGCGTCGAGCTTGGCCAGCAGATGATCGACAGCGGCATGGATCCGTCCGAGGTCAAGTCGAAGGTGATGGCCTATCTCAACGCCAATCCGGATACCGGCGCGATCCTGACGCTCGGCCCCAACTCTGCCGAACCGACGATCGCCGCCCTGGATGAGACCGGCAAGGCGGGCCAGGTCTATTTCGGCACGTTCGACCTTTCGAGCGGCATTGCCGATGCGATCAAGGCCGGCACGATCAACTTCGCCATCGACCAGCAGCCCTACCTGCAGGGCTACCTGCCGGTGGTCATCCTGACCAATTACGCCCGCTACGGCGTGATGCCGGGCAACTCGATCAATTCGGGCCCCGGCTTCATCACCGACAGCAATATCGAACTGGTTGAGAAATACGCCGGCCAGTATCGCTGACGTTCGACAATGGCGATGCCGCGCGGGCTTGCCGCGCGGCGTCCTGGCCGGCTTCAGCCGGAAGTTTCTGATTGATCCGGAACGGCAGGCAGCGTCAACGCGCCGCCGGCACGGGAAACCATTGCCTACGCGGCGGAGTTAATCTGATGTCCAAATCCCATGAACAACAGCCGCACCGGCCGATCGAGGAGTTGATCCTCGAAGAGCGCATGCGCCCTGTGCCACGATGGCGCAAGGCGCTGATCCGGCCGGAGCTCGGCTCCATCTGCGGCACCATTCTCGTCTTCCTGCTGTTTGCCATGATTGCCGGCGACAGCGGCATGTTTTCGGCCGAAGGCTTCATCAACTGGGGCACGGTCTCGGCCCAGTTCGCCATCATCGCCGTCGGCGCCTGCCTGTTGATGATCGCGGGAGAATTCGATCTGTCGATCGGCTCGATGATCGGCTTTTCCGGCATCGTCATTGCGCTGTTGACCGTCCAGTGGGGGTGGCCCGCCTGGCTTGCGATCATCACCGCCTTTGCCGTTGCCATCGCCATCGGCGCGTTGAACGGTTTTCTGGTGATCCGCACCGGGCTGCCGTCCTTCATCGTCACACTCGCTTTTCTCTTCATCCTGCGCGGGCTGACGATCTTCATCGCCATCTCGACCACCGGCAAGACGATCATCGGCGGCGTGCGCGAGGCATCGGAGGGTGACTTCGTCGCCGCGCTTTTCGGCGGCAAGGTGTTTGGCGGCTTCTTCCGCTGGCTTGCCGACAATGACATGATCGCCACCTTCGTCGCCGGACCGCGCGCCGGGCAGCCCGTCGTCGACGGTATTCCGATGCTGATGGTCTGGGCGCTGATCCTCATCATTCTCGGTCATTTCCTTCTGGTGCGGACGAAATTCGGCAACTGGATCTTCGCCGCCGGCGGCGATGCGCAGGCCGCCCGCTATGTCGGCGTGCCGGTCAACCGGGTGAAGATCCTGATGTTCATGCTGACGGCCTTCTGCGCCACCATCTTCGCCACCTGCCAGGTGATGGAGTTTGGCTCGGCGGCAGCTGACCGCGGCCTTCTGAAGGAGTTCGAGGCGATCATTTCGGTCGTCATCGGCGGCGCGCTTCTCACCGGCGGCTACGGGTCCGTGATCGGCGCGGCGCTTGGCGCGCTGATCTTCGGCGTCGTCCAGCAGGGCCTGTTCTTCGCCGGCGTCGAAAGCTCGCTGTTCCGCGTCTTCCTCGGCGTCATCCTGCTGCTCGCCGTCATCCTCAACACCTATATCCGCCGTCGCATCACGGGAGAACGCTAGAGATGAGCGCACCTCTGATCGAACTTCAGGACATCGAAAAGCATTTCGGCCCGGTGATCGCGCTGGCCGGCGTCTCGCTCTCGGTCATGGCCGGGGAATGCCATTGCTTGCTCGGCGACAATGGCGCGGGCAAGTCGACCTTCATCAAGACAATGTCCGGCGTGCACAAGCCGAGCTATGGCCGCATCCTCGTCGATGGCAAGGAAGTGACCTTCAACGACCCGCGCGATGCGATGGCGGCAGGCGTCGCCACGGTCTATCAGGACCTGGCGATGATCCCGCTGATGTCGGTGACCCGCAATTTCTGGATGGGCCGGGAGCCGGAGCGGCGCATCGGCCCTATCAAGGTGTTCGACCACAAGAAGGCGGGCGCCATCACGGTTGAGGAAATGGGGAAGATGGGCATTCACCTGCGCTCCGCCGATCAGGCGGTCGGCACGTTGTCCGGCGGCGAGAGGCAGACCGTTGCCATTTCCCGCGCGGTCTATTTCGGCGCGCGCGTGC
>NZ_CFHTCS010000436.1:0-3220 GCF_984369615.1 Martelella sp.
CGCCCGTGGGAGACGAGCCAGTCGCGGGCGGTGGCGGCGTTGGTCATCGTCTCGACGGTGGTGAAGGTCTTGGAGGCGACGATGAACAGCGTCGTTTCCGGATCGAGCCCGGCGATCGTATCGGCGATATGGGCGCCGTCGATATTGGAAACATAGTGCAGGCGCGGTCCGTCGTGATAGGGCGCGAGCGCCAGCGTGGTCATGGCCGGGCCGAGATCCGAGCCGCCGATACCGATATTGACCACATCGGTGAAGGCCTTGCCCGTGGCGCCCTTGATCGAGCCGGAACGAATGCCGTCGGCAAACGCGCCCATCGCCTCCAGCACCGCGTTGACCGAGGGCATGACATCCTCGCCGTCGACCGTTACCGGCGTGTTGGCGCGGTTGCGCAGCGCCGTATGCAGGACGGCGCGGTCCTCGGTGAGGTTGATCTTCTCGCCGGCAAACATCGCCGCCCGCTTTTCGGCAACGCCCTTCTCTTCGGCAAGCCTGGCGAGTTCCGCCACAACCGCGTCATTGACGGCGGTCTTGGAGAAATCCATCAGCAGATCTTCGAACCGCAGGCTGAAACGGTCAAAGCGGGCCGGATCTGCAGCAAAGGCCGCCCGCAAATCCTCGGCATTGGTGCGCGTCACGGTTTCCCTGAGGGAATTGATAAGGGCGTTCATGTCGATGGCTCCCTGAAAAGACTTGGTTCACTCGCTTATAGCGCGTTCCTAAAACGATTGAATATGATTGTGCTCAATCATGCCGTCGAAATCGAACGCTTTTTTGACATTGAAGGCGGGCGAAGCCGGAAAATCAACCGCAGGACCGCGCTTTATGCTTTGGCCTGTGCCCGTGCCGAGCCTCAGACAAAAAAAGACCGCGCGCCTCATGGCACGCGGTCCGCGAAAGACTGTCTGTGATATGATCAGCTGGCCGCGCGCGGCGAGGCATGATCCTCGCGCTTGTGGGCGACCAGCATGAAATAGATGAACACGAAGGGGATCGCGCTCCAGTAGGCCACCGACTTGTCGTGGCCCATATTGCGGGCACGAAACGCGGTGAAGCGGCCGAAGGCGAGACCCGGAACAACGGCGTAGATCGACAGGCCCATATAATAGGCGGTGGAAAGCGCCATGCCCTCGCTGCCGACGGCCTCGCGCGGGAAGGCGTATTCCAGAAGGTAGGAAATCACCAGATTGATCACGAAGATGAAGCAGGCGCGCAGGAAATAATCCCGACGGTCATACTCCCGCAGTTCATTGGTCAGATAAACCCCGAGCAACACGCCGATGGCGCTCGTTACATAGGGAAAGAAAAACAGGCCTGACATCTCGTCTCCTCCTCGAAACGGTTGTGCGCAGTTTGTCACATGTGGCGTATTGTCGCATATCTTCACGCGATTGCGCAACTCCTGAAAATGCGTTGCTGTCCAACGGATCGGAGGTCGTTGAGACGCATCGTGTGGAGATAACGCACGAGCCCCCTTTTGCGTTGCAATATCAGTGCCGCCTGACACAGTTCCGGAAGTCGACGGGCTTGAGTCAGATCAATGAAAGCTGCAATCGGCAACCCCGCAGACGCTGCTTCAACCTGCCGATTGCCAATTTTCGTGGCATAATTCACGCATCGCGGGCAAAAAGCATGGCGCCAAGGTGACGCGAATGCGGCCTTGTGCCAAAATGCCACAGGACGGACACGTTTCATTTCTGGTCTAAATATGCGTATGAGACCGCCATGATGAGGCAGCCGTCCGGCAAGACAGGGGGCTGTCTTTAGGAAATGCCTGCACTTAAGCGTTCGGTCGCCGCGGGGACGATGGGCCAGGGCCGGCGGGCATGTCATCGACAATCAAGTCCGGATTATCCGCGCAATCCGGCGTCATTTTAGAGAATGAAGGCGATTGTGAACCTATACAAGCTTTTGAAACCGGCGCTGCTTTTGCCGCTTGCGCTTCTCTTGTCGGGCTGTCAGCTCATTCTTCTCGACCCGGCCGGCTGGGTCGCCAACCAGGAGCGCGACCTCCTGATCGCATCGACGGTGCTGATGCTCGTCATCATCGTTCCGGTGCTGGTGCTGGCGGTCTACATCCCCTGGCGCTACCGCGACGGCCGCAAGACCACCGATGACTACGACCCGGAATTCGAACATTCCTCGCTGTTCGAGGCGTTCATCTGGGGCGTGCCGGTCATGATCATCATCGCGCTCGGCGCGATGACCTGGATCTACACCCACAGGCTCGACCCCTACAAGCCGCTCGACCATATCGCCGGCGAGCCCCTGGAGATCGACGTCGTCTCGCTCGACTGGAAATGGCTGTTCATCTACCCCGAACAGGACATGGCCGTGGTCAACCAGCTGGTGATCCCGACGGACCGTCCGGTCAACCTGAAGCTCACCTCAAGCTCGGTCATGAACACCTTTGCCGTGCCCGCCCTTGCCGGCATGATCTACACCATGGCCGGCATGGAGACGAAGCTGCATCTGGTCGCCGAAGAGGCCGGGCAGTATTACGGCCGCTCGGCCAATTACTCCGGCCCCGGCTACGCCCATATGGATTTCGAGACCTTCGCCGTTTCCGAGGACGAGTTCTCCAGCTGGGTCAACACGGTCAAGGCTTCTTCCAACACGATGAGCGACGAGACCTATCTCCAGCTTTCAAAGCCGACGGTTGCCGACGGCGTCTCCTATTACAACGGCGTTGCCGACAACCTCTTCGACAGGATCGTCGGGCTCTGCGTCGAGCCGGGCAAGGTCTGCGTCGGCGAGATGATGATGCAGGACATGATGGGCGGCGGCGGCCTTCAGGGCGTGAAGACCAAGGACAGCTATCTTTATGACGAGTTCCCGCCCGGCGAGGGCTTCGACCAGCATCAATTCGACGGTGTGCTCCACGCCAATCCCGATGAGCCGCGACGCGGTCCGGTCAATATCAAGAATCCGAACCAGACCGTGACCCATATTCCCGGCGACGACAGCGCGTCGAACGCTTCTGAACCCGTGAGGCACTAATGAGATCTGAATTCTGGAACATCATATTCGGTAAGCTCAGCTGGGATGACATTCCCTATGACGTTCTCATTCTCGACGTCACCTTCGCTGCCGTCGTGATCGCGGCGCTGACCGTTTTCGGCCTGATCACCTATCACCGCAAATGGGCCTATCTGTGGAACGAGTGGTTCACCTCGGTCGACCACAAGAAGATCGGCGTGATGTATATCGTGCTGGCGCTGGT
>NZ_CFHTCS010000437.1:0-3198 GCF_984369615.1 Martelella sp.
AGCCCGCGATCTGCTTTGCCGTGCCCTCGGCCGTCTTCAGCGCGATATTGCCGGTAAAGCCCTCGACGACGAAGACGTCCACCGTGCCCCGGCCGAGATCGTCGCCCTCGACAAATCCGGCATAGTCGAGATTGTCGATGTCGGCCTCGCGGAGAAGCTTCCCGGCTTCCTTGACCTGCTCGACGCCCTTCACCTCCTCTACGCCGACATTGAGGAGGCCGACGGTCGGTTTCTTGAGCTCGAACAGCGCGCGCGCCATCGCCCCGCCCATCAGGGCGAAATCGAGGAGTTGCTTGGCGTCCGCGCCGATCGTCGCGCCAATGTCGAGAACGATGCTTTCGCCTTTCAGCGTCGGCCATATGCCGGCGATCGCGGGGCGGTCGATATCGGGCATGGTCTTCAGACAGAACATCGCCATGGCCATCAGCGCGCCGGTATTGCCCGCCGAGACGGCCGCGTCGGATTCGTTCTCCTTCACCGCCTCGATCGCTCGCCACATGCTGGAGACGTTGCGGCCGCGCCGCAAGGCCTGGCTTGGCTTCTCGTCCATGCCGACCGCAACCTCGCAATCGACAACGCGCGCCTGTTCCTTGAGTTTGGGATAGGACGCAAGCAGCGGTTCGATGGCGGATTGCTGGCCGTAGAGAATGTAGCTGATGTCGGGATGGCGCGTCAGGGCCTCGGCCGCGCCGGCAACGGCGACCTCCGGTCCGACATCTCCCCCCATGGCATCAATAGAAATTCTAATCAAACGTTCGGGATCCCTGTTTGCACGCATCCGGAGAAGCCGGGCCAAAATACCGTTTTTGCTGCGGGAGACAACTGCCGCGAGGCAAAAACAGCAATTAACATGCGAATTGCCGGAAAGTCCGGCCCGGCAGCGCCGCAGCCAGAGCCGGACCGGCTCGTCCGCCCTTTTCTATCGCGCTCCTCCGCCCTTCCAGTCCTTCAGCGCGGCGAAGGGCGAGCCCTTCTGGTCCGCAGCCGTCGTCTCAGCCGCTTCATCGCTGATTTCGGGCGGCAGTTCCGCATCGGGCTTGCGCGGATAGGGATCGATGGCAAGGCCGATCGCTTCGATGACGACAGCGGCGATATCGATCTCGCTGCCGGAAAAAGGCTCCGGATCATCAGGCCCTTCGGGATCGACCAGAAGTTCGCCTTCCTCATTGACCTTGCGCCTGAACTGGCGGGACTGCTCGGGGAGATAGGTCGCATCCACCGGCTCGGCAAGATCCGACTCGATCGGCTCCAGCGTCACCACGCAGGACTGCACGATATGCGCCCTGACCTCGCCCCTCACCCGCACGCCCTCGCGCCGGAAAGGCGTGATCCTGAGATCGGCCGCAAGCGCGGTCACGGCATCGACTTCGAGAAAGCCGGCCAGCCGCTCAAGCTCGTCTTCCTTCGCTTCAAGGCGCATTTCGAACGGCACCGCAGCCGCGCGCGCAACCGTAAAGGGGCGCGAGAACGGCAGGGGCTTCTCGTTCGCATTCCTGTCAGGCACGTCCAGTCTCCATGCTTTCGGGCACGAGGAAACTCACCATCCCCGTTTCCACCACAATTTCATCGATCCTGCCGAGGTGATCGGCATTTTCCAGCATCCAGCGGGCAAGCTCCGCCATCTCGGCGTGATCGGCATCTGCCGCGTGAATATTCTGCGCAAGCGCGATCGCAAGCTGTTCCAGATCGCGGTGCTGCAGACAGCGGACATAGCGTTCCAGGCGACCATAGAACATGCCGGCCAGCTTTTTCATCCGCTTGGGAACCGAATTGTCGCCGACGCCAAGCTCGCGAATCGAATAGTCGATATCCATGAAGAAGGCGTCGACGACCTCCTGGGCCATCTGCTTGCCGCTGTCCGAGGATTTCGAGGTGCGCTGCAGGAAAAGGATCATCACCACGGACAGCATCTCGAAACGGCCCATCACCGTATCCGGAACACCGTAATCCGTATAGAAACAGGGTTGCCGCGCCGTTGCCGTGATCACGCCATATTGGCGCTGCACGATCATGCGGTTGGCGCGGTTCTTGCCGAAAATCCTCAGGACCATTCCACTCTCTTTGACTTGGCTTTAGCCACTGGCCGCAAACCGCCCGAACAATTGCATCCCGGCACAAGCTGGTTTATCCAGTTGAGTTGGAAAACGCGAGGCTTCGGGTTCATCCGGCAGCAGGCGGTCTGTGCGCTCAAACAGAACCATGGTCAATGGTAGTTTGCGCGTCCCGCGCCCGCAACCGGGAATCGCGGCCAAAGCCGACCTTCGTCGAAGGCGACGCCTGAATGATATGAAACACGGCGGCCGGCCGGAAGGCTTCGCCGGCCTGATATGAAGTTTGCCAGGGAGTGGACGCTTGAAGATGCGCCGAGACTATTTTGATTTCAGACCGGTTCGTCCGGCTGCCGCGGGCGCGCTCGTCGCCGTCGCGCTCTTTACCGCAGGGTGCTCGACCTCCGACGTGATCGGCACCAAGGATGTCTTCTATCAGGGTTATGTGGTCGACGAGGAGCGGCTGCAGCTTGTGAAGGAAGGGTCGAGCCGCGAGCAGGTCGTGCTGACGCTCGGCCAGCCGTCAACGACGGCGACCTTCGACAACGAGGTCCTGTTCTACATCTCGCAGCGCAAGGAGCGCCGTTTCGAGTTCCAGAAGCCGCGCCTCGTCAATCAGGAAATCCTGGCGGTCTACTTCAACGGCAATGGCCGCGTCGACAAGATCGCCCGCTATACGCTCGAAGACGGCAAGGTTGTCGACATGGTCTCCGATACGACGCCGACCGGGGGCAAGGACATCACCTTCATCCAGCAGATCCTGCAGGGCACCGGCGCCAGCGCCGCCCGCGACTTCTTCGCCACCAATGGCGGGGCGATCCAGTAGGGCGCACGGCGAAGCCCCAAACGACGAAGACCCCGCCTGCAACACAGGCGGGGTCTCTTTTGTTTTCCCGGCGGAGCGGTTCCGCCGGGTGATGTTCTTTGCTCAGGCGAGCACCGCCAGGAGCAGAAGCGCCACGATATTGGTGATCTTGATCGCCGGGTTGACGGCAGGACCGGCCGTATCCTTGTAGGGATCGCCGACCGTATCGCCGGTAACGGAGGCCTTGTGGGCATCCGAACCCTTTTCGTGGGTTACCCCGTCGGCATCGACGAAGCCGTCCTCGAAGCTCTTCTTCGCATTGTCCCAGGCGCCACCGCCGGACGT
>NZ_CFHTCS010000438.1:0-3184 GCF_984369615.1 Martelella sp.
AGCGCCGCCGCGCCGCCCTCAAGCGCGGCCACGCGCTCTTCCAGAACCGCCGTGGTGGGGTTCATGATGCGCGTGTAGATATTGCCGAATTCCTTCAGCCCGAACAGCGCAGCGGCATGATCGGAGTTGTTGAAGACGTATGAGGTGGTCTGGTAGATCGGCGTCGCCCGCGCATTGGTCGCGGTGTCGGGCGCCGCTCCGGCGTGGATCGACAGCGTCGAAAAGCCCGGTTCTCTGTTGTCCATCAAGTATTCCTTCCCTGTTTTGCGGACCGTCCATAGATCTTCCGGCCGGTCCTGTTTTGATCAAGATCAATGTCGCCTTTTATACAAACGTCAATATCGCTGTCGACCAATAGGAGCATCGCAATGGACGTTCTGACTGAGGACAATCGCGCCGGCGACCGTTATGCCGATTGGCGCGACGCCGCCCATTTCGAAGGCGAGGAGGCCGCCCTCCTGGCTTTTCTCCAGCGGATCGCCGAAGAGGACATTGCCACGGCCGAGCCGCGCGACGCCAGCGAAATGAGCGAAATGATGAAGGCGCTCAACATCGATCCGGTGGAGGCGGAATTCCAGTATCGCCGCCTTTATTACGGCATGCAGGCCAATTGCGCGGGCTGCCGCGCGAAAGAGCGCTGCCGCGATGATCTGGCCTGCAGCATGGCAGACCGACATTTCCGCGAATATTGCGAGAACGCCGAGATCCTGAGCGAGATGCGCGCCGATCCCGACCTGCTGCGCTTCGAGGGCTGAGCCGGCCTCAGCCGATCAGCCGCGGATATTCGATCGCCGGGCACCGGTCCATCACGACGTCAAGTCCCCTCGCCCTCGCTCTTTGAGCCGCTTCCTCGTCGACGATGTCGAGTTGCATCCAGATCACCCCGGGCAGCGGATCGAGCGCCAGCGCCTCGTCCACCACGCCGCCGACATATTCGGATGCCCGAAAGATATCGACCATGTCGATGGCGCCGGGGATGGCGGCAAGACTTTCGTAAACGGTCTCGCCATGAATTTCTTTTCCTGCAAGCCCGGGATTGACCGGCACCACCGCGTAACCCTTCGACAGCAGAAACCCCATCACCCGATGGCTCGGGCGTTCCGGTTTCGGCGATGCGCCGACAAGCGCGATACGTTTGACCGAGCGCAGGATGTCACGAATTTGTGCATCTTTTTCCGCAGGTTGCGTCATGGCGTTGAAATTCTCCTTATGGTATAAAGTCGTGGTGCACGAGTATGGAGGAGCCCCGACACGGGCATTGGGTAGATCATGAAGCTTTTTCTCGCAACAGCAATGCTCCTGGCAGCGGCCGGTTCCGCAACGGCGCAGGAGCCGATCAATCGGTACGACATTCAGGACATGACCTGCAATCAGGTCCACGGCATTCTCGACCGCGAGGGCGCCGCCATCCTGCGTTATCCGTCGCCGAGCGGCAGCGGCCGCATCCTCTATGACCGCTACGTCGACAGCCCGACCATCTGTTTCGGCCAGGGCGGGCATGCCGTGCAGCGGGTCGTGCCGACCAGGGACACCAAGGGTTGCCCGACGCTCTCCTGCAGGCCCGGCCCGCCGGAATGCGACACGCTCGGCTTTGACATGTTCTATTGTGACAATGACAACTGAACGTTTCGCCTGATCAGCGCTTCAGGCCCAGACTCCGGTAGCCGGGCTCTTTCGGAAAAACGACGCCAGGGCTTCACCTCCCGTCGATCGGTTGTTAAGCTTTTGCTGATCTCCGATGGTCTTTTCTCAAGCTTCGTCATGCGCGGAGCCGGATGATCGTTCCGGCAGATGCAGGCGCCCGCTGCCGGTTCCTCCAGGACGCCAGGCAAGGAAAAGAGCTATCCATGGCAGAAAGCATCGCACATTACATTGCCCGCTATCTCGGCGCGGCAGGGGTGAAACGCATCTGGGGCGTGACCGGCGACTCGCTGAATGGCCTCAGTGACAGTATCGGCCGGCTGAAGACGCTTGAGTGGATGGGCACCCGCCATGAGGAGGCAGCCGCCTTCGCCGCCGGCGCGGAGGCGCATCTTACCGGCGAACTGGCGGTCTGCGCCGGTTCCTGCGGGCCTGGCAACCTGCATCTCATCAACGGCCTTTATGATTGCAACCGCAGCCATGTTCCCGTCCTTGCGATCGCCGCCCATATCCCGTCCTCCGAGATCGGCAGCGGTTATTTCCAGGAGACCCATCCGCAGGAACTGTTCCGTGAATGCAGCGTCTACTGCGAATTGATCTCCTCGCCTGAGCAGATGCCCTATGTGCTCGAAGTCGCCATGCGCACGGCAATCGCGAAGAAGGGCGTCGCCGTCATCGTCCTGCCGGGCGACGTCGCGCTGAAGGACATGCCGGGCGATACGGCAATCCGCTGGAATGCGCCGGTCGAGCCGGCCATGACGCCGCCCGAGGCGGAGATCGACAGGCTCGCCGAACTGCTGAACAACGGCAGCAACATCACGCTTCTGTGCGGCGCCGGCTGCGCTGGCGCGCGCGCCGACGTGCTGGCCCTTGCCGAGGCGCTGCAATCGCCCATGGTGCACGCCATGCGCGGCAAGGAATTCATCGAGTATGACAACCCCTACGATGTCGGCATGACGGGGCTGATCGGCTTTTCATCAGGTTACCACGCGATGGAATCAGCCGATACGCTGCTCATTCTTGGCTCCGCCTTTCCCTATCGCGCCTTCTATCCCGAAGAGGCGCAGATCGCGCAGATCGACACCCGCGCGGAGGCGCTCGGCGCGCATACGCAAGTCGATCTCGGCATTCTTGGTGACGTTGGCTCCACAATCCGCGCGCTGCTGCCGAAGCTGAAGAAAGACCGCAGCAGCAAGTTCCTCGACAATGCCGTCAAGCACTACAGAAAGGCCCGCGAGGCGCTGGACTCCCTTGCCTCGGAGAGAAGCGCCAAGGGCAATATTCACCCGCAATATCTCGCGAAACTGCTCAGCGAAAAGGCAACGGACGACGCGATCTTCACCTGTGATGTCGGCACGCCGACAGTCTGGGCCGCCCGCTATGTCGGCATGAACGGCAAGCGCCGGCTGATCGGCTCCTTCTCGCACGGTTCCATGGCCAATGCGCTGTCGCAGGCAATCGGCGCCCAGGCGATCGATCCGGACCGGCAGGTCATTGCCATGTGCGGCGATGGCGGCTTTTCCATGCTGATGGGTGATGTCCT
>NZ_CFHTCS010000439.1:0-3165 GCF_984369615.1 Martelella sp.
CAAGCAGCGCGTCCGTTTCGTCGAGGGCGCGGTCGAAAAGGGCGTCAAGAAGCAGCGCGCGGACGAGATCTTCGATCTTCTGGCGAAATTCGCCAATTACGGCTTCAACAAGTCGCATGCCGCGGCCTACGCCATCGTCTCTTATCATACTGCCTTTCTGAAGGCGCATTATCCGGTGGAGTTCCTTGCCGCGTCGATGACGCTCGACATGGCCAATACCGAAAAGCTGAACGATTTTCGGCACGACGCCCGAAGGCTCGGCATCGAGGTGGTGGCGCCGTCGATCCAGACGAGCCACCGGCATTTCGAGCCGGGCGAGGACCGGATCTACTATGCGCTTGCCGCCATCAAGGGCGTCGGCGATGCGGCCGTCGATCATATCGTCGCGGCGCGCGGCGAGAGGCCCTTTGTCGATCTTGAGGATTTCTGCCAGCGCATTGACCCCAAGCTCGTCAACCGCCGGGTTCTGGAGAGCCTGATCTGCGCCGGCGCGTTTGATTGTTTCGGCCATGACCGCGCGGCGCTTCTGGCCGGACTCGATCGCATCATCGGCCTTGCCCAGCGAACCCAGGAGGATCGCGCCAGCGGCCAGGCCGATATCTTCGGAAGCGCCGGCCAGGTCTCCAAGATCGTGCTCCCGGACTATACGCCGCTTTCCGACTCCGAACGGCTGATGCGCGAGTACCAGATGCTCGGCTTCTATCAGACGGCCCATCCGCTCGATGCCTATGCCGATATTCTGGCGAAGATGCGCGTTCAGGCTTTCTCGGCGTTCCAGCTTTCGGTGAAGAACGGTTCGGACCGCGGCCGGCTCGCGGGCACCGTGGTGGCCAAGCAGGAACGCAAGACCCGGACCGGCAACCGCATGGGCATCGTTACCTTTTCAGATGCCACCGGCCAGTTCGAGGCGGTGCTGTTTTCGGAGATGCTCTATCAGTACCGTGATCTGCTGGAACCCGGCACATCGGTCGTCATCACCGTTTCCGCCGAAATGCGGCCGGAAGGGATCGGCATGCGCATCCAGACGGTCCAGTCGCTCGAGGAGGAGGCTGTGCGCCAGCAAAGCGCGATGCGGATATTCCTGCGCGACGATTCGCCGATCGCCTCGCTCGCGCGCCACCTGAATGAGAATGGCGAGGGCCTGGTGTCGTTTGTCGTCATCCAGGATCACGGTCTTCGCGAGATCGAGGTCGAGTTGCCGGGCAAGTATCGCCTGTCGCCCGAGGTGGCCTCGGCCATGCGGGCCGTCGCCGGCGTCGTGGACGTGGAACTGGTCTGAAGCCTTAAGCCGGGGCGGCGGCCCCGGAAACTGGCAAGGGCGGACCGTTTGATGATGGCGCCGGGGGACGCGGCGCATTGGCTTTACGGGTCTCGTTCATCCGTGCGGCAGACGGCATGCACGGTGATTCCCGTCGAAATCGCGTGCGGACAGCAGGCTGTTGCGGGCGAATGTGGTGTTGTGACGGACGGATTTTGATCCGGAATCGCCCGCTTCAGGCAGATTCGTTCGTTCCCGACTGCGATCCGACGCCTGTTTCGCTCTTGTTTTCTTTACCTTTTGTAAAGATTTGCCGCTCCGGAGGGGGTACTTGTTGCCAATCCGCAACAGCAAGCAGGTAAGGACGGCCTGAAGACGACAAACCGGATGATTGGTGATTGCGATCGTGACGCGGTCTTGTATGTTCAACCTCGGAAGTGAGGGCGAGACGGCCCGGTCTTCTTGAAACCAGGGGATGGGGCAGGGAACGCCTCGGCGAAAATCCCAGACCCGCTTTAAACCTTATTTGGAGGTCATTATGAACGTGAAGAGCCTTCTCCTCGGCTCCGCTGCAGCAGTTGCAGCAGCTTCCGGCGCTCAGGCTGCCGACCCGGTTGTGGTCATCGAGCCTGTAGCTGCCAACTATGTTGAAGTCTGCGACACCTTCGGTGCCGGCTACTTCTACATCCCGGGCACCGAAACCTGCCTCGATATCGGCGGTTACGTCCGTTTCCAGGTTAGCGCCCTGAGCAAGACGACCCCGCAGTGGGCCGCTGGTCAGCCGGGCACCTGGGACGTTTTCACCAAGGCTCAGATTGACATCGCCAGCAAGACGGAAACCGAGCTCGGTGTCCTGACAGGCGTCATCAAGATGAACGCTGAAGCGCACAGCGCCGGCGGTTCGGGCACGACCTTCGGTCTCGACCAGACCTACCTCGCTCTCGGCGGCTTCCAGGCCGGTTATTTCCAGAGCTACTGGGATGAAGGTCTTGTCGGCGAAATCGACGACCTGTCGGGCAACACCAAGTTCAACTCGATGCGTTACGTCTTCACGGGCGACGGCTTCGTAGCCGGTCTCTCGCTTGACGCTCTGACGGCTTCGCAGGTTGGCTACACCGGCGATCCGGACCTGGCTCGCATCGGCGTTTCCGGTCGTGTCGGCTTCCAGGCAGGCGGTATCGGCTTCAAGGTTGACGGTGGCTACGACACCTTCAACGAAGACGGTTCGGTTCGTGCGATGACGACCCTTGCTCTCGGCCCGGGTCAGCTTGACCTCGGTGCTTCGTGGGCTTCGGGCTGGAACGCCTATGCCAACACCTTCGATGACTGGTTCGACAGCTATCCCTTTGCTGGCGCTCCGGCTCCGAACTCGATCTACGCCGAATGGCAGCTGGCTGCCGGTTACGCTCTTGACGTCACCGACAAGTTCACCATCACGCCGGCTATCCAGTGGACCTCGGTCAACATCCCGACGGCTTCGAACAAGAGCTTCTACACCTTCGGCGCTCTGTTCGACTACGAGATTGTTGACGGCCTGTCCGCCAAGGTCAACTTCGACTATGCCGACCTGCCGGACTCCTACTTCAAGGACGACACTTGGGGTGGTTGGTTCCGTCTGCAGCGCGACTTCTAAGAAGCGCTCAGGTCTAGTTTTGAGAAACCCGGTCCTTGCGGCCGGGTTTTTCTGTTTTCGGATTGCGCATGGGCAGGGCGCAACCTGCACGACGGCCCTTCTTTCCGGCAATGGCAGCCTTGCGCATCCGGACGCGCCGAATGCGTGGCCGGCATCGCTGCCCGGAGGCGGCGCGCCCGGGCTATTCCGCTTCTCTGTGATCGCGCGCGTGAGGGGGGGGCTGGTGCGGACGGCGGGGCTCGAACCCGCATGACCAATCGGTCGAGGGATTTTA
>NZ_CFHTCS010000440.1:0-3159 GCF_984369615.1 Martelella sp.
AATCGGCGAAGCTCCAGGCGGCGCTTCTGGAGAAATACGGGTTTTCCGTCACGCGTGGCGTTGCCGGCATCGAGACCGCCTTTTGCGGGGAATATGGCGGCGGCAGGCCGGTGATCGCGATCCTCGGCGAATTCGATGCGCTGGCCGGCATGAACCAGGTCGCCGGCATTGCCGAGGAGAAGTCCGACAAGCCGGGCGCAAGCGGCCATGGCTGCGGCCACAATCTGCTCGGCGCGGGCTCGCTTCTGGCGGCCGTGGGCCTTGCCCGGCATCTGGAAAAGACCGGCATTGCGGCCACCGTGCGCTATTATGGCTGCCCGGCGGAGGAGGGCGGCGGCGCCAAGACGATCATGGCCGAAGCCGGCGTGTTCGACGATGTCGACCTTGCGCTCACCTGGCATCCCGCGCCCTTCAACGGCGTGCGCTCCACCAATAATCTCGCCGTGATCGAATATGATATCCGCTTCAGGGGTGTGGCTGCGCACGCCTCCAACGCCGCCCATCTCGGACGTTCCGCGCTCGATGCGCTGGAGCTCACCAATATCGGCATCAATTTCCTGCGCGAACACATGCCGTCGGATTGCCGGATCCATTACGCGATCACCGAAACGGGAGGCGTTGCGGCCAATGTCGTGCAGGCGCGCGCGGCCGGCCGCTACATGATCCGGGCTCCGGAAATCGTGGGCGCGCGGGCGCTCGCCGAACGGGTGAAGAAGATCGCCGAAGGTGCTGCGATGATGACGGAAACCAGCGTCGAACTGGAACTCGGCAAGGCAACCAACAGCCTGCTGCCCAACCTCACGCTCGAAACCGCGATGCACGAGCAGATGACGGCGCTCGGTCCCGTGCCCTTTGACGAGGCCGACGAGGCTTTCGCGAAGGACATTCAGGCGACGTTCTCACAGGAGGCGATCGACAGCAGCATCCGGCTCTATCAGATCAAGGGCGATGCGCTTTCCAATACGCCGGTCGACGGAAGCCAACCGCTTCACCGGGGCTTGAGGGCATTTGAGGGCAAGTCGCATTTCCGCGCGGGTTCCACGGATGTCGGCGATGTCAGCTGGGTCGTGCCGACGGCGCAGTGCTGGGCGCCGGCATGGGCGATCGGCACCAATCCCCACACCTGGCAGGTGGTCGCCCAGGGCAAGAGCCCGGCCGCCCACAAGGCCTTTGTCCACGCCGCCAAGGCGATCGCCGCCACCGGCCTGGCCGCCGTCCGCGACCCCGGCCTGATCGAGCGGGCGAAGACCGAATGGCGCGAAAAGACAAAAGCCCGGTAAACCTGCGGCAAGGCCCGGGGCCTGCAGGACGGCGTGTCCTCCGGCGGGCAACCCGGAGGGGCATGGTCCTTGCAGCGACGAGACGCTCGGACGGTTGGAGCATCGGGCGAACAGGGGATTGCCGGTTTTTCGATAACCCGATGCGCCTGAACAAGGAGATGGATCATCGGTCGGTTCAGATTAACCGCCGGATGAGCGAAGTCGAACGCACCCGTGTCTTTCGGGCCATCCCCCTGTATATCATCAGAAAGGTGATTCCAACGCCCGGATGCTTTTGCTACCATGCGGAGGGATCTGGACGTAAACTGGCGCCCGTTCTCCGGGCTTTGTGATGGCCTCGGCAACGTTGGGTTGGCAGGCGGGAGGGGGGCGCCCGTGGCGTCGAGGGGCACCAAATGACAATCATGCAGCTGTTGATGCTGCTCGGCGGGCTGCTGATCCTGGCGGGCAGCTTCATCGTGGCCTGGTTCACAGGTGTCAGACGCTCCTATTTGCTGATGCTTTCGGCGTCCTTCCTCGTTCTCGCGCTCGCGTTCCTGGTGACCTTTCTCTTCGGCCACTACCGCCTCACGCCCCTGCTTTCCGTGGCGAACGGTCTGTTCATCGTCGCCCAGGTTCTGTTTGCGGAGGGCCTGCTTCAGCGGCGCGGCAAGACCTTCGGCGTCGCCTTCAACGTCACGGCCTTTCTGGTGCTGTTCGGCCTCTACAGCTTTTTCCAGATTTACGGCACGGCGTTTCAGCGCACGATCGTCATCAATGTCGGCCTCGTCGTGGTGATGGGGCTTGCGATGCTCAGGTTCTGGATCCGCCGCGACGACACCCTGCACGACAAGCTGATCTTCTGGACGATCATCGCGCTTGGCGTCATGCACTGCCTGCGCACCGCCGTGATGCTGTTCACCGGGATCATCGCCGATCCCAACTCGATCCTCTGGCAGGCGACGCAGATCTATATCCTGATGATCGCGATGATCCTCACGATCGAGATCCTGGCGTCGCATTTCGTCGAGTCGCTCGACCGGCTCAACACGCTGCGCGACCGCGACCGCCTGACCGGAGTGCTGAACCGCGAGGGCTTCGAACGGGCGGTCAGCGGCCTTTACAGCGAGGGCTCGTCCACGCCGGTGGCGCTGACCCTGCTCGACCTCGACAATTTCAAGCTGACCAACGATACGCTGGGCCATCCCGTCGGCGACGCCGTGCTGATGGCCTTCGGCCAGATCCTGCTCAGCGAGACGCGGGCGACGGACGTCGTCGGCCGGATCGGCGGCGACGAGTTCGCCATCCTCTCCCTCGGGCTCGATCGGCAGGGGGCCTGCGCCATGGCGGAGCGTATCCGCATCCATCTCGCCCACCGGCGCTTCCCGGAGGTCTCCGACGGGCTGGAGGCAACCTGCAGCATCGGCGTTGCCATCGCGCGCTCGGAGCGCGGCTACGAGACGCTCTACCGGATGAGCGACAACGCGCTTTACGGGGCAAAGCGGCTGGGGCGCAACCGCGTGGTTGCCGACGGCGCGCCCTCTGCCACGGCGCCGGGCGAAGTCTCGCGGGCCGGCGCCTGAAGCGGCGGGGAAGGGGCAGACGGCCGCGCCAGCGGCCCGCAGGCATGCGCTCCCAAGCTCTTGGCCATGCGTCGCTTTTTCGGGGAAGGCCGGTTTCCGCGTGTCCGATGGCGGGCAAAAGGGACCGGGTTTTCGCCCCCGGTGGGACCGGGGGCATCAAACTGTCGAATTTGGTCTTGCTTATTGCTGTCGAAAGCCTTAAACGGCGGCACTAAACCGGTTCGCCGGGTCATCCATGTTACCAGTTACAGGAAGCATTTTCATGGCAAAGGCAAAGTTTGAGCGGAGCAAACCGCACGTCAACATCGGCACGATCG
>NZ_CFHTCS010000441.1:0-3105 GCF_984369615.1 Martelella sp.
CGGCGATATTGGCCTTGCCCTCGCGCAGCGACTTGACCTCGGTTCCGGTCAGAACCAGGCCTGCCTCGAGCGTGTCGAGGATTTCGTAGTTGAACCGCGCCTTGCGGTTTTCGGCGACGGTCTTGAAAGCGTCGCCCTTGCTGCCTTTCGGAGCCATGGTCTTTTCCGTATGCCTGAGCGGCGCTTGCCTGCGTCCAGATCCTGGGGCGCTCATTATGAAGCGCCCGATGATCTCGTTTCTTTCCCTTGTCGCGTCGGTCGAAAAAAAACAGGTTCCGCTTTTTCGACCAACGCTCTAACTTATTGAATTCAATCCAACTTCCGGACCGATGCGCTAGTCGATCAGTCCGGCGTGGCGCAGGGCGGCATCGATGGCGCCGGCCGTGCGTTCCTCCACGCCGAGAAGCGGCAGACGCACGGCATCGCTCATCCGTCCGATTCTCTTGAGCGCATATTTAGTGCCGCTGACGCCGGGTTCAAGAAACAGCGCCTTGTGCAGCGGCATCAGCCGGTCCTGATAGGAAAGCGCGGTCTTGAAGTCCCCGTTCAGCAAGGCCGTCTGGAACGCGCAGCAGAGCTTCGGCGCCACATTGGCGGTCACCGAGATGCAGCCGACGCCGCCGTGGGCGACAAAGCCGAGCGCGGTGGCGTCCTCGCCGGAGATCTGGATGAAATCCGCGCCGCAGGAGATGCGCTGTTCGGAAACGCGCTCGATCTTGCCGGTGGCGTCCTTCACGCCGACGATATTCGGACAGTCCCTGGCAAGCTGGCCCATCGTTTCCGGCAGCATGTCGATAACCGAGCGCGGCGGGATATTGTAGATGATGATCGGCAGCGTGATGGCCTCGGCAACCGCGGCAAAATGGGCATAAAGGCCCTTCTGGGTCGGCTTGTTGTAATAGGGCGTCACCACCAGAACGGCGTCCGCGCCGGCCTTTTCCGCATGCTGCGCGAGCTCGATCGCCTCGCGCGTATTGTTGGATCCCGCGCCGGCAATGACAGGCACGCGGCCCGCAGCTGCCTCGACGCACAGATCGACGACGCGGCGGTGCTCGTCGTGGCTGAGCGTCGGCGATTCGCCGGTGGTCCCGACCGGCACGAGCCCGTGGCTGCCTTCGTCGATCATCCAGTTGACGTGATCGACAAAGCCCGCCTCGTCCAACGCTCCGTTCTCGGTAAACGGGGTGACAAGGGCGGGAATGGACCCCTTGAACATGCGGCTTCTCCTGGCGGCATTCATTTTAAAGCCGCATTCCTGTTTCAAAATCGAACGCACCATAATGCCGGACATGGGGCACTGCAAGCATTGCGTTCGGCATTGGAGGGGTCTTCCGCAGCCCTTGAAATTCGTCAGGGTTAAGCCGATTTTAACCGAGGAGACCGATAGTTTCAGGCGCTGTTGAATTCGTTCCCGGGACGCTCGAATGAAGAAAACCCTGTTGATGCTCTCGCTCGCCGCTTCCGTGGCCGTGACCGACATTGCGCTTGCCGCCGCGCAGGAGTTTCCCTCCGTCGCCCCCATTCCCTATGCCAGACCCGATGGCTTGGCCGGAACGCCCTCCATGGAGATCACCGGCGCAATCACCCAGCCCGTGGCGAACCCCGCCTCAAGCTCGATCCTGAAACACGGGCTCGACGCGCTGAAGGAATCCGACGTCTCGACCGCGCTGCGCGACCGCAACCGTCTTCCCGAAAACTCGCTCGACCACCAGATCCTCAGCTGGGCGATCGCGCTTTCCGGCGACAAGGGCGTCCCCTCCTCCGAGATCGCCGAGGCGCAGCAGGAACTGAAGGGTTGGCCCGGACTTTCTGCCTTGAGGGCCCATTCCGAGCGCGCCTTCGCCGATGAGAACCCTTCCCCAAACGCCGTCATCGCCGCCTTCGGCAATTCCCTGCCGGAGACGTCGGAAGGCACGCTGCTGCTTGGAAAGGCGCTCCTGGCCACCGGCCAGCGCCAGAAGGCGCATGACATCGTCAACCGCGCCTGGAGCGGGTGGGCGCTCGACACGGCGACGGAAAACCAGTTCATCAACGCCTTCGGCTCGATCCTTTCGCAGGAGGATCACAAGAACCGCATGATCTACCTGCTCTACCGCGACCGCGCGACGCAGGCCAAGCGCTTCTCCGAATACGGCAACGCGCAGTCCTTCTACAATGCCTGGGCGGCCGTGATCCGCCGTCAGTCCAATGCCGAAAGCCTGATCAACGCCGTCCATTCCTCCTGGCGCAGCGATCCGGGCTTTCTCTATATCCAGATCCGCAACGCCCGGCAGAACAACCGTTTCGACACGGCCGCCGCTCTCCTGAAGAAGGCGCCACGCAGTCAGGCAGCCATGGTCAGCCCGGACCAGTGGTGGGATGAAAGCCGCATTGTCGGCCGCCATTTCTATGAGGAGGGCAATCCGCGCCAGGCCTACCAGATCGTCGCCGCAGCCATGCCCGACGGGCGTCTGGACCAGCTGGACGAGGCCTTCCACGCCGGCTGGATCGCGCTGCGCGGCCTCAATGACGGTCGCACCGCCGCCGCTCATTTCGCCAAGATCGTCGAGATTTCGCCGACGCCGATCTCGGCCGCACGCTCCTATTACTGGCAGGGCCGCGCCGCCGAAGCCGGAGGGCCGGGCAATGCGCGCGATTTCTATCGCCGCGCCGGCCAGTATCCGACCACCTTCTACGGCCAGCTAGCCCTGCAGAAGCTCGGCCAGACGCAGTTTGACGTCGACTATCCGAGCCCGACGCCGGCCGACCGTGCCAGTTTCCAGAAGAACCCCGCCGTGCAGGCCATCAACCGGCTGCAATCGGTCGGCCATGGCTGGCGCGCCGACCGGCTCTACCTTGCACTTGCCGACGAGCTGACCAGCCCCGGCGAACTGGCGATCCTCGCCTATCAGGCCGAAAAGGACCGCACCCATTCGCTGTCGCTGCAGATCGGCAAGATTGCCTATGGTCGCGGGATCGATGTGGCGGCGCTTGCCTTCCCCATCGGCGTCATTCCAACGGATGCCAATATTTCCGGCTCCGGCATGGCGCTCGCCTATGCGATCGCGCGTCAGGAAAGCGCCTTCAATCCGGGCGCCGTTTCGCCTGCCGATGCACGCGGCCTGC
>NZ_CFHTCS010000442.1:0-3096 GCF_984369615.1 Martelella sp.
CGAGCGCGCGAGCGACGCCACGGTCAAGGGCATCATCATAACCCATCCGGACCGCGAACTCTTTGCGAAGGCCGGGGTGAGCAAACTCGATATCGCCCGGCATTATGGTCTCGTCGGCGAACGCATGGTCGAAATCTGCGGCGTACGCCCGGTTTCGCTGCTGCGCTGCCCCGCCGGTATCGAGGGGGAGTGCTTTTTCCAGAAGCACGCTGGCAAGGGCTTTCCCGATGAGCTGACCCGCATCGCCATTGCGGAAAAGGACGGAGAGACGGGAGAATATCTCTATGCTTCGGGTCCGGAAGGCTATGTCGCCGCCGCCCAGATGGGCACGATCGAGTTTCACGGCTGGGCGGCGCGCGCCGACCGGCTGGAACGACCTGACCGGATGGTCTTCGATCTCGATCCAGACGAGAAGCTCGGCTTTGCCGAAACGAAGCAGGCGGCTTTCGATCTGAAGTCCCTGCTGTCCGATATCGGACTTGAGGCCTATGCGATGGCGACCGGCGGCAAGGGCGTTCACCTTGTCGTGCCGCTTCGGCGCACCGTTGGCTGGGATACGCTCAAATCCTTCGCCAAAACGCTCGCCCATCTGATGGCCGAGCGCGAACCGGACCGCTTCACGGCCACCATGTCGAAGGAAAAGCGAAAGGGGCGGATCTTCATCGACTGGCTGCGCAATGAACGCGGCGCGACCGCGATCCTGCCCTATTCCGTCCGCGCCCGGCCCGGCGCCCCGGTGGCCACCCCCGTCACCTGGGACGAACTGAAGGAGCTGAAGTCGGCCGCCGCCTTCGGCTTGAAGGACATGGCCGAACGGCTGGGGCAGGAAGAGCCGGCGCTGGCCGTCAAGCCTCAGACGCTCGGCAAGGCGGTGATCGACAAGCTCGAGAGGCGGGTTGGCTGAACGGCTCTTCGACAGCCATGACTGGCTTGCAGAACGCGCCGCGTCGCAGTCCACACTTCAATTGCGACTTGAGTACCGGCGCTTTTTTCACTAAACAAGCCCCACTTTTCCGCTTTATGACGGTTTTATGAATGCTTTCCCGTTTCTGGAATAATTACCTCGCGCCCCTTCTGGGGCGGCCCGCGCGCGTGCAGATCGCCGCCCTTTGCCACCGCGAAGGAGCAGACGGTCCGCAGGTTCTGCTCATCACCTCGCGCACGACGAGGCGCTGGATCATCCCCAAGGGCTGGCCGGTCACAGGCACCGACGGCGCCGGCACGGCGCTGCAGGAAGCCTGGGAAGAGGCCGGGGTGAAACCCGCAGACAGGGATCACCGCTGGCTCGGGCGCTATCGCTACAAGAAGATTGTCGGCGGCGAACTGCCGGTGACGACCGACGTCCATGTTTATGCGGTGCGGGTCGAGACGCTTCTCGACAGCTTTCCGGAGATGGACGAACGCAAGCGCGCCTGGATGACGCCTGAAGACGCGGCCCGCGCCGTGCAGGAACCGGAGCTCAAGACGATTCTGAAGGATTTCCCGAAGCGCATCGGCGCGGCGCGGCGCGGCTAGGCGGCGTGGGACCGTCCGGAAGGACCTTTGGACTGCAAGGACATGCACAGTGACTGATGATGCCACGCCGCACTGGAAGACGCTCGACAAGGACCTCAATCGTCTGACGCGTCTGGAAGAGGCCACCATGTATACCGCCCGCCCGCTGGTGGGCGTCGGCGTCAGCCTCGTTTTCGTGACGCTGACCGTGGTGGCCGCGGCGATCTTTACCGGCGGCGAGCCGCAAAGCCTGGCGGTGGTCGTGGCGGCGGCCTTCGGCGCCTATATGGCGCTCAATATCGGCGCCAACGATGTCGCCAACAATATGGGGCCGGCCGTCGGCGCCAAGGCGTTGTCGCTGCTCGGCGCCATAGCCATTGCCGCTGTTTGTGAAAGCGCCGGCGCGCTGCTGGCCGGCGGCGACGTGGTCTCTACCATCTCCAAGGGCATTATCGATCCCTCGGCCCTTGCCAGCACGGCCGTGTTCGTGCGGGCGATGATGGCGGCCCTTCTGGCGGCCTCGGTCTGGGTCAATCTTGCGACATGGATCGGCGCGCCGGTCTCCACCACCCATTCCATGGTCGGCGGCGTCATGGGCGCCGGCATCATGGCGGCGGGGCTTGCGACCGTGAACTGGCCGACCATGGGGGCGATCGCGGCAAGCTGGGTGATCTCGCCGCTTCTGGGCGGCGTCATCGCGGCGGCCATGCTCGCCTTCATCAAGTGGCGGGTGATCTATGTCGAGGACAAGATCGCCGCCGCACGCGTCTGGGTGCCGGTGCTGATCGGGGTGATGAGCGCCGCCTTTGCCGCCTATCTGGCAATGAAAGGCCTGAAGAAGGTCATTTCCATCGATCTCGGCACGGCGCTGCTGATCGGTCTTGTCGCCGGGATCGCCATGTGGCTCCTGTCGGTGCCGTTCATCCGGCGGCAGGCGGCGGGGCTGGAAAACCGCAACCGCTCGCTGAAATCGCTGTTCCGCCTGCCGCTGGTGGTCTCGGCAGCGCTTCTGTCCTTTGCCCACGGCGCAAACGACGTGGCCAATGCCGTCGGCCCGCTGGCGGCCATCGCCTATGTTCAGAAATCCTCAGCGGTTGCCGGCGAAGTCGCCATCCCGCTCTGGGTGATGATGATCGGCGCGCTCGGCATTTCCTTCGGCCTCGTGCTGTTCGGGCCGAAGCTGATCGGCATGGTCGGCAGCCAGATCACCAAGCTCAACCCGATGCGTGCCTATTGCGTCGCGCTGTCCGCCGCCGTGACCGTGATTGCCGCCTCATGGCTCGGCCTGCCGGTGAGCTCGACGCATATCGCCGTCGGCGGCGTCTTCGGCGTCGGCTTCTTCCGGGAATGGTACATGGAACGACGCGCCCGCCGAATCGAGATGGAGCGGCCGGTTGCCCGCCGCATTCCGGGCCAGGAGCGCGCGCGCCGCAAGCTGGTGCGCCGCTCGCATTTCATGACCATCATCGCCGCCTGGGTGATCACCGTTCCGGCGGCCGCGCTTCTGTCCGCCGGCTGTTTCCTGCTGCTGCAGACGATCGGGTTCTGAGGGCTAGCGCATCGGCCCGAAAATCGGAATCGATTTTCGGAACGCACGATGCG
>NZ_CFHTCS010000443.1:0-3093 GCF_984369615.1 Martelella sp.
GATCGGCGATGCCCGCGCCTTCAGCCTCAAGCCGTTGCTCTTGGCGGCGGCCATGCTGCTCCTGATTTCCGACGGCGTCATCATGCTGGCGATGAACGGCGCTTTCTCGAATCTCAAGTCACGCCGCGCCGCCCTGCCCCTTATTCTTGCGGCCGCTCTTGCCGCCGCCCTGCCCTTCACGCCCGGCCTTGCCGGCACGGCCCATGCCCGGATGAGCGATGCCGAGATCGCCGATCTTCTGTACGAGACCCATCTCGCCTATGTCGTGACCGGCGAGGATGAGGTCGACCGCATCTCCGAGCGCGGGCTCAAGGGGCTTTCCGACTATATTTCATACCGCACCGCGCTGGAGCCGGGCGATCCCGTCGGCGTTGATCCGGCTGAAGACGAGCTGGCCTTTTATCCGCTGATCTACTGGCCGGTTTCTGCCGCCGCGCCGATGCCATCTCAGGAGGCAATCGCCGGCATCGAGGCTTATATGCGCAATGGCGGCACCGTGCTGTTCGACACGCGCGACCAGTATTCGCCGCTCGGACAGGAAGCCGTCAGCGCCAACACGGCGCGGCTGCGCGCGATCCTTGACAACATCGACGTGCCGCCTCTGGAACCCGTGCCCGAGGACCATGTGCTGACGCGCTCCTTCTATCTGCTTTCCGATTTCCCGGGCCGGTATGACGGCTCGCCCCTCTGGGTCGAGGCGCGATCGGCCGCCAGTTCGGGCATGGTGACGAGCGGCGGCGACGGCGTTTCGCCGATCATCATCACCGGCAATGATTTCGCCGGTGCCTGGGCCACCAATCCGGATATGACGCCGATGCTGCCGACCGTTCCGGAAAGCCCGCTTCAGCGCCAGTTCGCCTATCGCACCGGCGTCAACATCGTGATGTATATGCTGACCGGCAATTACAAGGCCGACCAGGTCCATGTTCCTGCACTTCTGGAAAGGCTGGGACAATAATGGACCTGACCTTCGCCCCCCTTCTGCCGTTGACCGCGCTCTATGCGGCCCTCGCCGCCATCATTGCGCTGATGGCGCTCGGCTATCTGACCCGCATGCGCGGCACGACGCTGCGTGCGGCGGCCAGTTTTCTGCTTCTCGCGGCTATCGCCAACCCGACTGTTAGCCGCGAGGAGCGCTCGCCGCTTTCAACCATCGTGCCGATCGTGGTCGACCGCTCCCAGAGCCAGCTTTCCGAAGACCGCGCTGGCCGGACCGATGCCGCGCTCGAAAGGTTGCAGGCGCGCCTGGCCGAGGACCCGACGCTCGAGCCGCGCATTGTCGAGGTCGCGACCGCCAACGAGAACGGGCGGGCGGAAACGCTTGCCTTCCAGGCGCTGGCCGATGCCGTGCGCGACGTGCCGCCGAGCCGGATGGGCGCCGCCTTCCTCATCACCGACGGCCAGATTCACGATATCCCCGAGGACGCAGCCGCCCTTCCGGCCGACATCCCCATCAATGCGCTGGTGACGGGCACGGCGGAAGAATATGACCGCCGGATCGAGATCAACGAGGCGCCCCGTTTCGGTCTTGTCGGCGAAAGCCTGCCGGTCGAGTTCACCGTGGTCAATGACGGACCGGTCAGCGATGCCGAAGGCGGCGCGGGCCCGGCGATGGTGACGGCGCGGCTCAACGGAGCCGTCGTCGCGCAGATGATGGTCGCGCCGGATATCTCGACCCGCTATGTCTTCGACCTCGACACCGGCGGCGAGAACATTCTCGAACTGTCCGTCGATCCTGTGCCCGGCGAGTTGACCGAGGTGAACAACCGCGCGGTCCAGATCGTCGAGGGCATTCGCGAGAACCTGCGCGTGCTGCTCGTTTCCGGCTCGCCGCATTCCGGCGAGCGGACATGGCGCAACCTCTTGAAGTCCGACCCCTCCGTCGATCTCGTGCACTTCACCATCCTGCGCCCTCCGGAAAAGCAGGACGGCACGCCGATCAACGAATTGTCGTTGATCGCCTTCCCGACGCGGGAATTGTTCATCGACAAGATCGACGACTTCGACCTGATCATCTTCGACCGCTACCAGAACCGCGGCGTCCTGCCGCTGCTCTATTACGACAACATCGCGCAATATGTACTGAACGGCGGTGCGCTACTGGTGGCCGCCGGCCCGGAGATCGCTGGACCGGAATCGATCGCAGCAACACCGCTTTCCGCCGTGCTGCCGGCAATCCCGACCGGTGATCTTTCCGAGGGCGCGTTTTATCCGGGCATCTCCCCGACCGGCGAAATGCACCCTGTCACCCGGGACCTGCCGGGGGGCGGCGAGGAGCCTCCGGCCTGGGGCCGCTGGTTCCGCTCCATCCCCGTCGGCGATGCGCGCGGCGAGACGGTGATGACGGCAGACGGCGCGCCGCTTCTGGTGCTCTCGCGCGAAGGCCGGGGCCGGGTCGCCGAATTCCTGTCCGACCAGGGCTGGCTGTGGGCGCGCGGCTTTGAAGGCGGCGGCCCCTATGTGCCGCTCTACCGGCGCATCGCCCACTGGCTGATGCAGGAACCGGCGCTGGAGGAGGAGGCGCTGACGGCAACAACCGATGGCGAGCAGTTGGAAATCACCCGCCAGACCATGGGCGACGCCCCGCGCGAGGCGATCGTGAGCACGCCATCGGGGCGTTCGCTGACTGTCCCGCTCGATGAGGTCGAGCCCGGTCTGTTCCGGGGCAACGTTCCCGTCAGCGAAATGGGCCTGTTTTCGATCGAAAACGGCGACCTGCAACGGCTCGTCAATATCGGCGATCCGGACGCGCCGGAGTTCAAGGCAATGATCTCGACAACGGAAAGCCTTTCGCCGCTTGCGGGCGAGACCCGCGGACTGGTGCAGCGGATTGCGGACGGCATGCCGCCCGTCCGGGTGACGTCCGGGCAGCTCAGGGCCGGCAATGACAGCTTCATGCCGATCGTCGCCACGTCTGACACGCGGCTTGAAAGCATCCGCTCGCTGCCGCTCTTCAACGGCCTACTCGGGCTTGCCGCCCTTCTGGCGCTGATCTCGGCCACCTGGTGGCGCGAGGGGCGGACAAAATCCTGAACTAACGCATCGTGCTTTCCGAAAATCGGAATCGATTTTCGGAAAGCACGATGCGTAGAT
>NZ_CFHTCS010000444.1:0-3082 GCF_984369615.1 Martelella sp.
CCGCCGAGGGCCGGGCATTGATGCTGACGCGCTCCGGCCAGGCCGGCCTTGCCGCGCTCTTCGACCTGCCCGACGAGATGCTGAAGATCGTTGCCCCGGAAAGCTGTGGGTAACGCCGCGAGGCCTCGGCGCAGCCCCTCCTGACCTGTTACAAACAGGCCTCACGCAAACAAGAGGACAAAGGCAAGAAGTGCAGGTCGATATCGATATGGGAACGACATCGGCGGGTGACGTGGCCACACTCGATATCGAGGAACTGCTGGCGACCCGTCTTCTCGTCCAGGGCAATTCCGGTTCGGGAAAGTCTCACCTTCTCAGACGGCTTCTGGAGCAGTCGGCGAAATGGGTGCAGCAGGTGGTGATCGACCCGGAGGGGGACTTCGTCACCCTGTCGGAAGCGTTCGGGCATATCGTCGTCGATGCCGAGCGCTCGGAAGGCGAGTTGATCGGCATCGCCAACCGCATCCGCCAGCATCGCGTCTCCTGCGTGCTGACGCTGGAAGGTCTCGAGATCGACGATCAGATGCGCGCCGCCGCCGTCTTCCTCAACGCGCTGTTCGATGCCGATCGCGACCACTGGTATCCGGTGCTGACCGTCGTGGACGAGGCGCAGATGTTCGCGCCGTCCGGCGGCGGCGAGGTCAGCGAGGAAGTGCGTCGGCTCTCGCTCGGGGCCATGACCAACCTGATGTGTCGCGGCAGAAAGCGCGGCCTTGCCGGCGTCATCGCCACCCAGCGCCTGGCCAAGCTTGCCAAGAATGTCGCGGCGGAAGCCTCGAACTTTCTCATGGGGCGGACGTTCCTCGACATCGACATGGCGCGCGCGGCCGATCTTCTCGGCATGGACCGCCGTCAGGCCGAACAGTTCCGCGACCTGAAGCGCGGCAATTTCGTCGCTCTCGGGCCGGCGCTGTCGCGGCGACCGCTGGCGGTGACGATCGGCCCGGTAGAGACCTCCGCGCGCTCCTCCTCTCCCAAGCTTATGCCGCTGCCGGAAAAGCCGGAGGATGTCGAGGACCTGATCTTCACGCCGGATCCCGAAGACATGACCCGTCAGGCGAGCGCCCCCCGCCGGGTCGCGCCGCGCCCGCGCCCAACCGTCGACATCATGGATGCCCTGTCGAAGTCCTCCGAAGAGGCCGAGACGCCGGAAGCGCCCGCGCGCGGGCCGCGCGCGCCGGTCATGTCGGATGAGGAGAAGGACGACTGGATCGCGATGACGCTGGCGGAAATCGCCGGCGCTCCGGAGTCAGCTTTCCGTTCGGATTCAGAGCTTTACCAGGATTTCCTGATGCGCGGCCGGATGAAGCGGATATCCGGTGCGCCGCTCGCCATGAATGACTTCCGCCGCCGGCTCGCGATCGCCCGTTCGGGCGCGGACGAGGCGATGGTGGAAAGCGAGCAATGGCAGATGGCGGTCTCGCTGCTGGCGCATGTGACGGAAGACCTGCAGGGCGTGTTCCTGATGCTGGCAAAGGCGGCGATTGCCGGCGATGCCTGCCCCTCCGACGCCATGATCGCGCGCGCCTACGGCACGCATTCGGCGCGTCGCGCCCGGCGCTTTCTCGACTGGTTCGAGGAGCAGGGACTGATCGTGCAGCACACTGGTCTTGCCGGCCTGCGCATCGTCGCCTTTCCCGATCTCGACCGGCAGACGGCGGGCGGCAACCCGGACGCGCCGGCGGATGAACCCGAGCGGCGGGATGCGGCGGAATAGGGGGAGCGCGCATCCGGTTTTCCTGGAGATGCTCTATTCGCCGAGCCGGGCCTTGAGGTCGTCCAGAACGAAGAGCCGGACGGCCGATGAGAGGTTTAGATCCGGCGTCCGGGCGTCATCGATCTCGCTCAGAAGGCCGGCAAGGCTGATCGCGCGCCGGTTGGCGATCATCTTGATTTCCTCGAAAAACGCATCCTCGAGGGAAAAGCTCGTGCGGTGGCCGCGAAGGCTGACGGAGCGTTTGCGGATCAACCGTCCTTGTCCCCGTCCACCGGCGTTCCGGTCATGCGGACAATGCGGCCCTGTTCGAAGCGTCGTTCGTTTTTCTCGCGCTCCAGCCTGTCGCGGGTCTTTTCACCCTTGGTGCGGCCGTGGATCGCCCGGTTCTCAGCAGCGCCGTCGGCCGCCTTTTGCCGCGCCGCGCGCTTGCGGCTCATCCTGAGATTGACGACCTCGGCGCACATCGGCTGTCAGTGCTTCTTGCGAAAGGCATCGAGCGAGACGACGGACGCACCGTCATCGCCGCCGGGCCCGTCGTCGTCACCACCCTCGTTTTCCGGCTCGAGCGGCTTTTCGTCTTCCAGATCCAGCGTGGCGACATCGAATTCGAGCTCGAAATTCACCGAGGGATCGTAAAAGCCGACGATGGCGTTGAAGGGGATGACGAGGCGCTCGGGCACATCGGAAAAGGACAGGCCGATCTCGAAATGGCTGTCGGTCACCTTCAGGTCCCAGTACTGGTGCTGGATGACGATGGTCATCTGCTGGGCGTATTTTTCCTTCAGCGCCTGGGAGATGCGCACGCCGGGAGCGTTTGTCAGGAAGGTGATGAAGAAGTGATGCTCACCGGGCAGGTGGCCTGTTGCGGCGACCTCTGCGAGAACCTTGCGCACCATGCCGCGCAGTGCGTCCTGTGCCAGAATGTCGTAGCGAATATGGTCTTGCCCCATCACGTCTTTCCCGCCCTTGGCCGTTGGTTGCGCTCTGACTTTAGCCAATTAAGTCGCCTGATGCCGATGCGCAATCTTTATAGGGGATTTTGTTCAAATTCAGGTGGAGGCTTCTGTTGCCAGGTGCCTCCGGACCCCGCCTTACAGTGCTACCCGCAAGGACTTAATTTGGGTTTCTGGAACCGCCATTAGGCAGCTACAGCGTAACCCTGAGCTTTGTTGTCATTTGCAACTACTCGTTTGACCCGATAACGGTGGTATCATGCCGGGCAAAAGGTCAATCTTTACACTCTTGTCGATCCTGTTTCGCCCCCATCAAAATCAGGCCTTTCCGCCTGATCATGGTGGAGGCGCCGGGTACCGCCCCCGGGTCCAATGAGCTTATTGCATTGCCGTTTATCACCATAGCCGGTCA
>NZ_CFHTCS010000445.1:0-3081 GCF_984369615.1 Martelella sp.
GGGGCCGGGCTTTTCGTTGCGGAACACGTAGCCGGCGCGATAGGTGCGGTAGGGCAGCTGGATGTCGTTGAAGTTTTCCGCGACATGGCGGGCGAGCGGCGCGGTCAGGTCATAGCGCAGCGACATCCACTGGTCGTCATCATCGGTCAGCGAGAACACGCCCTCGTTCGGCCGGTCCTGGTCCGGTAGGAATTTTCCCAGCGCATCGGTATATTCGAACAGCGGCGTCTCGACCGGATCGAAACCGTAATTCTCGTAGACCGCCTTGATCTTCGCCATCATCGCCTCGGTCGCGCGGATATCGGCGGCCGAACGGTCGACAAAGCCGCGCGGCAGGCGGGCTTTCAGCTTCTGCGGTTTCTTCTTCTTGTCGCTCATGGTTGACCTATCCGGAACACAGCTTCATTTTCCGGGCCCTGATTAACGGATCGCCGTGGGTCCGGCAAGCGCCAAGGCCACGCCCGACAAGCGCCACGGACCGGCGGCGGCCAAACGGAGGACCGATGGAGATTGAAACCATATCGATGCCCGAGCTCGTCTGCATCGGCCTCAGCGTGCGCGGCGCGTGGCATGAATTGCCGGAAAAGGTTCCCGCAGGCTGGCAGCGGCTGTTCGCCGCAACCGGGGATGCCGAGCACTTTCTCGAAGTCTCGCGCAAGCAGCCGGACGGCGCCTATATCGAGTTTCTCGGCTTCCTGGCATCGCGCAAGACGGAGATACCGCCCGGCCTCGAACGCCATGTGGTTGCCGCCGGGCGCTATCTCCGCCTCGTCCATGAGGGGCCGCTTGCGGAAATCGCCGATGGCTTTGCCCGTCTGCACGCCCATGCCGCGGCGACCGGGGTAAGGCTTGGCGACCTCAAGCTCGATTTCGGCTACCGGCGCGGCCTGCCCGACACGCCGCATGAGCTTTATGTGGCCGTTGAGCAGGCGCCGCCGGCTCTGGGCGGACCCGCGCCCGGTTCGTCCGGCTGAGATGCGAGGCTGAAGGCCACCAGTTCGCTCGCCGCCTTGCTCAGATGCCGCTCCCTGTGGCTCAAAAGCTGGAAGGCGCGCGACGGCAGGTCGAAATTCACCCGCTTCAGTTCGCCCGAAGCAAGCCAGGGCGCCGCGACCGCGCCCGAGATTGCCGTCGCCGCATGGCCGGAGCGCACGGCGGACAGCACCGCCTCGTTCGAGGGCAGCACCATCACCACGTTGAGGTCTGCGGGCGCAATGCCGAAACCGGCCATGGCGTGCTCGAACTCAAAGCGCGTTCCGGAGCCCTCCTCGCGCAGCACGAAGGCCGCCTGCCGGGCGAGTTCGCCGGGCGTCACCGGTCGGCCATCGGCCAGCGGATGGCCGGGCGCGACCACCACCATCAGCGCGTCGTCGGTCAGGTGGCGCTTGGCCAGCAGCGGATTGTCGAGCGTGCCCTCGATATAGCCAAGCTCTGCCTCGCCGCCGGCGACGGCCTCCGCCACCGCCACGGTGTTGCCGATCGACAGCCTGAGTTCGATGCCCGGATAGCGCGCGTGAAAGCGCATCAGCACCTGCGGCAGCCAGTAGCTGGCGATCGTCTGGCTGGCGAAGACCGACAGCGCCCCGCGCTCCAGCCCGCCAAGCTCGCCCAGCACGCGTTCGGCCGAGCGCACCCGCGCAAGGGTCGCCCGCGCCTCATCCAGAAATACCCTCCCCTCCGCCGTCAGCACGATGCCGCGCCCGACCCGGTCGAAGAGGGTGACGGAATAGAAGTCTTCCAGTTTGCGGATGGCGCTGGACACGGCAGACGGCGTCAGATGCAGCGCTTCGGCCGCCCGCGTCAGGTGCTCGCGCTCGGCCACCGCCACGAACACAACCAATTGCTCAAGGGTCATCATGGGATGAACATTCTCTTTTGCCGAACAAAACGTCAATTATTATTCGATGGAAGCCTATATTTGAGCATGACATGCTTTGCGCATCACAGGATTCTCCCATGCGCATTGCCGTCGAAACCGAAAATATCCACCCCTGGACCGGACGCTTCATCTCGCTCGCGCCCGGCATTCTGCTCTCCTGCCTCGTCGCCCTGGCGGCCTTCGGGCTGGAAGCCGTCGAAGTTCACATTACCGAGCATCGTTTCGTCGAAAACCTTGTGCTCGCCATCCTCATCGGCACGGCCATCCGTTCGCTCGTCCACCTGCCGGCGGCGTTCAACCCCGGCATTCGCTTCTGCGAGAAATTCGTGCTGGAAGTGGCGATCGTGCTGCTCGGCGCCTCGATCAGCGTTCAGGCGCTCAAGGCGGCGGGCCCGGCTCTGGTGCTCGGCATCATCTTCACCGTGATTGCCGCCATCGCCATTTCCTATGGCATCGGCCGCGGCCTCGGGCTGAAGCACAAGCTTGCGACGCTGGTTGCCTGCGGCAATTCCATCTGCGGCAACTCGGCGATCGCGGCAGCCGCCCCGGTCATCGACGCGGAGCCGGAGGATATCGCCTCGGCCATCGCGTTTACCGCCGTGCTCGGCGTCATCATGGTGCTGGCGCTGCCGCTTGCGCTGGTCGGCCTGGGCTTGACCGCGCCGCAATATGGCGTGCTCTCCGGCCTCACCGTCTATGCCGTGCCGCAGGTGCTCGCAGCCGCCCAGCCGGGCGGGGTGATCGCGGTGCAGACCGGCACGCTGGTCAAGCTTATCCGGGTGATGATGCTCGGCCCAGTGCTCCTCGCGCTCGGCATGACCGCGCGCGCCGCCGCCTCAGGCGCGGGCGCGAAGGTCAAGCTGAAGCATATCGCGCCGTGGTTCATCATCGGCTTCGCGCTGATGATGGCGCTGCGGTCTGCCGGCGCCATTCCGGAAGGGGTCGTTCCGCCGCTTGCCCACACATCGAACGCGCTCACCGTGCTGGCCATGGCGGCGCTGGGCCTCTCCGTCGACATCCGCTCGCTCGGCCGCGCCGGCGGACGGGTGATCGCGACCGCGATCCTGTCGATCGGCGTACTGACGGCGATTGCGCTCGGCCTGATCTTCGTGCTGCAGATCGGCTGATCAGGACGCGACGGGCCGCTTCAGCGCGGCCCGCAGCCGCTCCACCTCATCCCGGCAGCAGCAGCCTTCGAGGTG
>NZ_CFHTCS010000446.1:0-3078 GCF_984369615.1 Martelella sp.
GCTGCCGATCCCCGGCACCTCCAAGGTCAAGCATCTGGAGGAAAATGTCGCGGCGGCGGACATCGTCCTCTCCGATGAAGAGTTTGCCGCGCTTGACGAGGAAGGCAAGAAAGCCTTCGCCGAAAAGAACGCCGCCTGACCAGGCCTTCCCAGCGCCGCCGGACCTCCGGCGGCGTTTTTCTTTGACAGGACAAAGCCGTCGCGTCACCTTCGCGCTACGCCCGCAAACCGAGGATCCCGAGAAAATGGACTATGTGAAGCTCGGCCGCACCGGCCTCGATGTCTCCCGCCTCTGCCTTGGCTGCATGACCTATGGCGCGCCGGACGCCGGCGCCCATCCATGGTCGCTGACGGAGGAGCAGAGCCGTCCCTTCATCCGCAAGGCCGTCGAGGACGGGATCAATTTCTTCGACACCGCCAATGTCTATTCCGCCGGAACGTCGGAGGAAATCGTCGGCCGCGCGCTGAAGGACTTCGCCCGGCGCGAGGAAATCGTCATCGCCACCAAGGTGATGAACCGCATGCATGAAGGTCCGAACGGCATGGGCCTGTCGCGCAAGGCGATCATGCAGGAGATCGACAATTCGCTGCGTCGCCTGGGCACCGATTATGTCGACCTCTACCAGATCCACCGCTTTGACTACGGCACGCCGATCGAGGAAACCCTCGAGGCGCTTCATGGCGTGGTGAAGGCCGGCAAGGCGCGCTATATCGGCGCTTCCTCGATGCATGCCTGGCAGTTCGCCACCATGCTCGCCACCCAGAAGGCCAATGGCTGGGCGAAATTCGTGACCATGCAGAACTATGTGAACCTGCTCTACCGCGAGGAAGAGCGCGAGATGCTGCCGCTCTGCAAAGCCGAAGGCATCGGCGTCATTCCCTGGAGCCCGATGGCGCGCGGCCGCCTGACGCGCCCCTGGGACACGACCACCGGACGCTCCGAAACGGACGAATTCGGCAAGACGCTTTATGCCGAAACGGCTGAATCCGACCGCAAGGTGGTCGATGCCGTCGCCGCAATCGCCAATGAGCGCGGCGTGCCGATGGCCCGCGTGGCGCTCGCCTGGGTGCTGTCGAAGCCCGAGGTTTCCGCCCCGATCGTCGGCGCCTCCAAGCCGCATCATCTTGATGATGCCGAGGCCGCGCTGGCGCTGAAACTGACGGCGGAAGAGATCGAAAGGCTTGAGGCGCCTTACGTGCCGCATCGCGTGGTTGGCTTCAAATAAAGCCCGGCAACCCCGCGAACCGGACGAGGCGATCCGGTATTGCCTAAACAAAACACAGGCCTGCGACATATTGTCCACACCACGCCAGACTCACGGTTGAGGCCGGGGGAACTTTCGTGTTAATGAAGCGTTCACTAAAAGTTGTGTCCCTGAAACGGGACACGGCGGGGAGGCCACGATTGCCCCTGTACGGGGAGGGTACAGCGGCAATGCCGTAAACGCCGGACGGCGCATTGCGCCGCCCTGAGCGACGGGTGGCCCCCGCCAGCCAAAAAGCCGGGCCGCCGATGCGGTCCGGCGGCCGGCCGCTCCCCGAGGCGCATAGCATTCGTCTCCCCAAGGCCTGCCGAGCGCGACGGCGCCGATCAAGCCGTTGTCTGAACATCCCTCCCCGACAGCCGTTTCCGCGGGTGGTTGCCTCCACTCGCCTTCCGCCTCCTCACCGAGGCCCGCACTGTTCAAATCGGAGGATTGACGATGAAGAGAACCGCCCTGGCCCTTGCCACACTGATGACGACCGCCGCCCTGCCCGCCGGCGCCTTTGCCGCGACAGAGCTCTCCATGTGGTATCACGGCGCCGGCAACCCGACGGAATCGAGCATTCTCGAAGGGATCGTTGCCGATTTCAACGCAAGCCAGGACGACTGGGAGGTCGTGCTCGAAAGCTTTCCGGAAGATTCCTACAACAGTTCCGTTACCGCTGCGGCGCTTGCCGGAAACCTGCCGGACATCATCGACGTCGACGGGCCGATCATGCCGAACTGGGCCTGGTCCGGCTACATGCAGCCGCTGCCGATCGACGAAAGCGCGATCGAGGGCTTCCTGCCGGGCGCCATCGGCAGATGGGACGGCCAGATCTATTCCATAGGCCTTTGGGACGCGGCGCTGGCAATGATGACGCGCCAGTCCACTCTCGACAAATACGATATCCGCAAGCCGACGCTGGACGACCCTTGGACGAAGGAGGAATTCGACGACATCCTCGTCAAGCTCAAGGACAGCGGCGATTTCGAGTATCCGCTGAACCTCGGCATGGCCGACAACGGCGAATGGTACACCTATGCCTTCCTGCCCTTCCTTCAGTCCTTCGGCGGCGATCTGGTCGATCGTTCCGACTACCAGACCGCGGAGGGCGTGCTGAACGGTGAAGAGGCGATCGCCTTCGGCGAATGGTGGCAGTCGCTGTTCGAGCGCAACCTCGCGCCCGGCACCAGCCAGGACCCCGCCGACCACCAGAACGGGTTCATCGACGGTTCCTATGCCATCGACTGGAACGGCAACTGGACGGCGCGCGCCAAGCTCGACGCCTTCGACGATGTCGTCTTCCTGCCCGCGCCCGATTTCGGCAACGGCCCGAAGATCGGCGCGGCAAGCTGGCAGCTCGGCGTCTCCGCCGCGTCAAAACACCCGGAAGGGGCCGCAGCCTTCATCGAATTTGCCCTCCAGGACAAGTATCTCGCCGAATTCTCCAACGCCATCGGCCTTGTTCCGGCGACCGAAGGCGCTGCCGCAATGTCCGAATACTACAAGGAAGGCGCGCCGCTTGCCGTTTTCTACGGCCTGTCCGACGCGCAGGGCACGCTTCGGCCCGTAACGCCGGGCTATGTGGTCGAGACCAGCGTGTTCCAGAAGGCGATTTCCGACATGGCCAACGGCGCCGATGTCGCCGACACGCTCGACGGCGCGGTCGACGAGATCGACACCGATATCGACCGCAATCAAGGCTACGGCCACGACGGTTGAGTTGCAGGGGGGCTGACTTCGGTCGGCCCCTTTGTTTTGTTGGGGAAGGGTTAGCGAAGGCGTGATGCCCCCCAATCTCCCCCCTTGAGGGGGAGATCGGATCCTGGCC
>NZ_CFHTCS010000447.1:0-3067 GCF_984369615.1 Martelella sp.
TGCAGGATCGCGTGCTCGATGCCGCCGATATACTGGTCGACCGGCAGCCAGCGGTCGGCAATCGCCGGGTCCGTGGGGGCGTCTTCGTGAGGTGCGGTGAAGCGGGTGTAATACCAGCTCGAATCCACGAAAGTGTCCATCGTGTCCGTCTCGCGCCGCGCATCCTTGCCGCATTGCGGGCAGGCGACATGGCGCCAGGTGGCGTGCCGGTCGAGCGGATTGCCGGGCTTTTCGAAATCGATGTCGTCCGGCAGCTTCACCGGCAGATCGGACTTCGGAACCGGCACGACGCCGCAATCATCGCAGTGGATGACCGGGATCGGGCAGCCCCAGTAGCGCTGGCGGGAAATGCCCCAGTCGCGCAGGCGGAAATTGACCTTGCGTTCGCCGCGCGGCGCGCCGCGCACGATATCGGCCTCAAGCTTGAGCGCGATTGCCTCGAAGGCGTCGTCCGTGCTCAAGCCGTCGAGGAAGCGCGAATTGATCATCACGCCATCATCTGTATAGGCCTCGTCGCCGATCTCGAAGGTCGCGGCATCGCCATCCTTCGGCATCACTACCGCGGTCACCGGCAGTCCGTATTTGCGGGCGAAATCCAGGTCGCGCTGGTCGCCGGAGGGGCAGCCGAAGATGGCGCCCGTGCCGTAATCCATCAGCACGAAATTGGCGACGTAAACGGGCAGTTCCCAGGCCTCGTCAAAGGGATGGCGCACGCGGATGCCGGTGTCGACGCCCTTCTTTTCCGCCGTTTCGAGGGCCGCCAGAGAGGTTCCGGCGCGACGCGTCTCCTCGCAGAAGGCGGCGACCTTGTCGTCGTGCTTCGCGGCTTCCTTCGCCAGCGGATGGTCGGCGGAAATCGCCATGAAGGAAGCGCCGAAGATCGTGTCCGGACGGGTGGTGTAGACCGTCAGTTCCTCATGGCTGCCGGCCTTCTCCGCACCGTCGGAAATGTCCCAGCGCACCATCATGCCCTCGGAGCGACCGATCCAGTTTTTCTGCATCAGCCGCACTTTCTCCGGCCAGCCGTCCAGCGTGTCGAGCGCAGCGAGCAGGTCCTGGGCAAAATCGGTGATCTTGAAGAACCACTGCGTCAGCTCTCGCTGTTCGACCAGCGCGCCGGAGCGCCAGCCGCGGCCTTCGATCACCTGCTCATTGGCAAGGACGGTCATGTCGACCGGGTCCCAGTTCACCTTGGATTGCTTGCGGTAGACGAGGCCCTTTTCCAGCATATCGATGAAGAGATGCTGCTGGCGCTGGTAATATTCGACATCGCAGGTGGCAAATTCACGGGTCCAGTCGAGCGACAGGCCCATGGATTTCAGCTGGTTGCGCATCGTGGCAATGTTGTCATAGGTCCAGTCCTTGGGGTGGACCTTGTTTTGCATCGCCGCATTTTCGGCCGGCATGCCGAAAGCGTCCCAGCCCATGGGGTGGAGAACGTTGTAGCCGCGGGCGCGCTTGTAGCGCGCCACCACGTCGCCCATGGCGTAGTTGCGAACATGGCCGATGTGGATGCGTCCCGAGGGATAGGGAAACATTTCAAGCACGTAGTAGGTCTCGCGCGGGTCGGCATTGTCGGTGACGAAGACATTGTCTTCGTTCCACTTCTTCTGCCAATTCGGTTCGACTTTGCGCGGGTTGTAACGTTCAGAGGCCATATCGGTGCTACTCGGTCATTTTCTTGGTGATTTTGGCGGTGAGCTTCATCATGAAAGCGCCCCAGCGTCAAGTTATACGGGGCGAATTGGCGGTATGGGAAAGCGGTGTGGACCCGTTGCGGCGCGCCATGCGTTTGCCATAAGGTGCGGCGGCGGAAAAAGGAGTTGAAGCCGATGGGTGTTGCCGAAAATCTTGAGGACGTGCGTGCAAGGATTCTCGCCGCCGAGCATGAGGCCGAACGTCCGGAGAATGCGGTCACGCTGGTGGCGGTCTCCAAGACCCACGAGGCCGATGTCATCCGCGCGGCGATCGCGGCGGGGCAGCGGGTCTTCGGCGAAAACCGGGTCCAGGAAGCGCAGAAAAAGTTTCCGGCGCTGAAGGAAGAGACGCCGGATATCGAACTCCGCCTCATCGGGCCGTTGCAGTCCAACAAGGCGGAAGACGCGGTAAAGCTTTTCGATGTGATCGAAAGCGTCGATCGGGAGAAGATCGCCCGCGCGCTTGCGAAGGAAATGAAGAAGCAGGGCAAGGCGCCGAGACTTTACGTGCAGGTCAATACCGGCAACGAGCCCCAGAAGGCCGGCATCGACCCGCGTGAGGCGCAAGCCTTTCTCGATCTTTGCCGGGATGAGCTTGGGCTCGAGATCGAAGGCCTGATGTGTATTCCGCCGGCGGGCGAAAATCCGGGCCCGCATTTCGCTCTGCTTGCCGATCTCGCCAAGGAAAACAACGTGCCGAAGCTCTCCATCGGCATGTCCGGCGATTACGAGATCGCGGTCGCCTTCGGCGCCACCAGCGTGCGCGTCGGCTCCGCGATCTTCGGCGAACGGGATTATCCGGTCTGAGGCGCCTTTCTCCAAGACCCTAAGCCGTACGTCCGCTCTGCCGTCGGATGTTTCACGTGAAAACCCGTCCAGCCCGTTCTTTCATTTCGGCGCGAGTCGGTTCGCACCGTCCAGGCGGATCACCTCGCCGTTGAGATAATCGTTTTCAACCGCGAAAAGCACCGCATGGGCGAACTCCGCCGGATCGCCGAGGCGGGCGGGGAAGGGGATCGTCGCGGCGATCGATTTCTGCGCCTCTTCCGGCAGGTTGTAGAGCAGCGGCGTAAGGAAAATGCCGGGCGCCAGCGTGTTGACCCTGACGCCGAAGCGGGCGAATTCGCGCGCCAGCGGCAGGGTCATGGAAACGATGCCGCCCTTGGAGGCCGCATAGGCCGCCTGGCCGATCTGGCCCTCGAAGGCGGCGATCGAAGCCGTGTTGACGATCACGCCTCGGCTTTCGCCGACCGGTTCTGCAAGCGACATGCGGTGGGCGGAAAGCCGGACGACATTGAACGTGCCCATGAGGTTGACGCGGAGCGTGCGCTCGAAATCGGTCATCGGCATGGGGCCGTCGCGCCCCACCG
>NZ_CFHTCS010000448.1:0-3038 GCF_984369615.1 Martelella sp.
CCGCGCAGCCGGCGTCTCTTCGCTCGACGATCTCCGGTATTCCGAAGCCGGCAAGGCACTGCAAGAGCGTGCCGTGAACGAGCTGACTATCAGCAACTGGAATTCAATGAGTTCCCAAACACGCGGGCTGGTGGGTCAGACAGTCAATGGCGTGCAGATCACACAGGAAAGCCTTCTGGACGCGGCGCATTTTCTTGGCTCCGGCGCCCTGAATGATTGGGTCGCAAGCGGTTTTGATCCCAACGCGCTACCCGAGAGCTATCTCGCGGCCAATGGTCTGTCATCCTATGCGCAGCTGCAGGATCTCATCCTGAAGCGCATGGCATCCATCAACGGCAATTCATACGACGGTTTCGGATACACGAACAGCTATTCCGTCGGGGGAATGTACGGCGCGACCAGCGACTTTCCCGGCTTTGGATCAAAGCGGCCCGTTCTCATTCAGGAAGTGCCGCCATATCAGGGAGAAAAGAAAACGCTATGAAAAAGCTTGTATTGTTTTTTGCACCTGCCCTGATGCTGCACGCGGGATTGACCCATGCCGCAGAGGGAACGGACCAGATCGAACAGCTATTCGATTCCATGCTCGGCGGCCAAAGCGGCGCATGTACTGACACCGTTAAAATCAGTTTGACCGACGCAATCCGCGCAGGGATCGACACTGAGGTGGCGCGAAAGGAAGCGGCGCTTCAACAGCCGAAGCCCGTTGATGGCCTTGGTTGCCTGGACAACCTCATGAATCTGGACCTGGATATCGCCATTCAGGTTCCTGACGTGCAGGGCCTGTTCGATTCTGCATTGTCCAACGCAGAACAACAAATCTGCTCCTTTGCACAAGAAGCCTGGGACAAGGCCACGGAGCCCCTGACATCGGCGCTTCAGCTGCCGTCCTTCGACGGCATCTCGGTAGACAGCTTTACCAGCGGTTCCAGTGACGTGCTCGACTTCGGGTCCGTCAACATGGGCCTGTCACAGGGCGGCGATTATGGCGGCGACGCGGGCGTGAGAGATGCTGGCGCGAATTCGTTGCTGCGCGATACCTATCAGAAGCTCTATGGCACCGGAGGACAGTGATGAAACACCTGATTTATGGCTTGTTGGTATCGGTTGCGAGTGTCGGACTGGCGCAGACGGCTGAAGCAGCATGCTCCTGCGGTGGCGTGCGCAACATCGTTGCCCAATACAGCAACAAGACAATCCAGGACGTCAACGACCATACGACGGATGTCGGTCAGCAGATTGCGGACACGATCCTGAAAGGGGTCGCACAGCTGAGTGCCTATTCCAATCGATCCGTCGAGGCGCAAAAGCGCATCGAGGACGCAGCACAGTTGAATGACACGCTGCGGGCGCGTCAGGAGGCCCGCGGCCAGGCTGAGGGCGGTCGCTACGATCCGGCAGCCTCGGCCTGCTTCGACCTTTCCGGGCTGATGCAATTTGGCGGCGGAACTGCTTCCTATGGCGTCGGCGGGACAGACGTCTCCAATCTTTCGCGCAATCGCTCGCGTGGCAACGGCGCTGAGGGACAGGCCGTTTCCCAGGGCGGGCTTGCGATCGCCAATGCGATTATCAAAGACCGGGACGAGCTGGAAGATGTTGGCGGGTTCAAAGATCCGACGTCTGACATTCGTTTCTTGACCGATGCGCAGACGTTGGACACGTCCGAAGGTAAGGTCGCTCAGGCATATGCGCGCATGGTCAACAATATGGTTGACCCGATCCCGGCAAAGCCAATTACGGAAGGCGAAGCGAAGACGCCGGCCGGCAAGGCGCAGATGGCGGCGCGCCAGGTCGACGCGACACGTCGCTCAGCCTCTCACGCCATTCTTTCCTACCTTGGCGATCTGAGCGCGCCGACCGGCAGCAGCGAGCTCGCCGAATGGGCCAAAAAGGCCGCGCCGACCAACTATCCCTATGAGATTGGAGACAAGGTTTCGAAGCTTCAGGCTTTGGATATTTTCGTTGAAAGTCGCTTCCCGAATCCGGAATGGCATCAGGCGGTTGCCAAGATGTCACCAGAAGCCGTTGAACGCGAAAACCTTCTGACCAATGCCCTGCAGCTCTACGTCTCATGGGAGCGTTTCGGTCTCGAACGGCGACAGGCGGCCGCTCTGACAGCACTGCTCGCTCTTCAGCTTGACGAGCGCGACAGCAGGACAACCGTAATCCCGGTGAACGACTGATGAAAAGACGGCGGAACCGACAGGATGATCCGCACAAGACTGGCTGGCTTGCCCGACGCGGCGGCATGCACCAGCTTGCCTTCATCGTCACGTCCGGGTTTTCGGTCGGCATCGCGGCATGGGATATTATCTCCAGCACGATGCGACCGAAGCGCTATTCGCGTGACAGGTTCTTCAAGACGGACGAAGACGGCGGCATCTCCCGCTTCAAGGCCCAGACATCTGGAATGAGCCAAAAGGAAATCGACGACGATGCCCGCGCCTGGCTACGGGAGCGAACGGTTTACACGATCATCGCGTTTCTTTGTCTCGCTGCGATCCCGGCCATGTTTGCCTTCGGCATCTTCAGCATTTTCACGCTCATAGCACTCATCGTTTTGGCACTTTTGTTAGCGGCCAAGGCCATGAAAGCTGACTTTGCCTACTGGCAAATCCGACAGGGCCGTTTCGGCCCCTTTGCGGACTACCTCCAACACCGTCTTCCTTACGACATGCAGATAATCAGGAAGGATTGAACCTTGCGGCGATTTTTCAAAGGTCTGCCCCTGGCCTTCATCTTTACCAGTTCCGGCGCGTTCGCACAGGAAATCGATGTCGTGGACATTCTGTCCGGCGGCGGCGACGAACGGACGAACACCTATCTGAACATGATTTTTGGTCAGCTTTTTCCCGGCCCGAACGACAAAACCCTGATCTCGGTGCTGATCTCGGACTTCAATATTCTGTTCTTCGCCCTCGGTGCGATCCTGTTGGCCTACAACATTATTATCGGGACGATGGAATCGGCGCACCACGGCGAGGTCCTCGGCCGACGCCACTCATCGCTGTGGGCGCCGATCCGCACACTGGTCGCAG
>NZ_CFHTCS010000449.1:0-3025 GCF_984369615.1 Martelella sp.
CGGCCGATCGGCTCTTGCGCAGCATTCTGAGGATGACCGTGTCACCTATCTGAGCGGCGGTCTGTGGGCCCTTGCAAAAAGTAAGGCGACGCTCGAGAATGCCGACGCGATATGCCATTTTGCCTCTTCCACCATCCCGTCCTCCTCCAATGCCGACCCGATCGCCGACATCGAATCCAATCTGATTGGAACGGTGGCTCTGCTCGAGGCAATGCGGGAGGCGGGCAACAAGCGGATAATCTATCTGTCATCAGGCGGTGCTGTCTACGGCTCGCCCCGCCAGACCCCAATACATGAAGATCATCCGACAAATCCGATAAGTTCCTATGGGATCGTCAAATTGGCTGTAGAGAAATACCTGGCGATGTACAGCCATGCTCACGGTTTTAGCACGGCCGTCGTTCGGCCGGCCAACCCCTATGGGCCGGGACAGGGCAAAATCGGGCAACTCGGTGCCGTAACCACTTTCCTCAATCTTGCACTGACGGGCGGAACCGCCAAGATTTGGGGGGACGGATCTGCGGTTCGCGATTTCGTTCACGTCTTGGATCTTTGCGATCTTCTCCTCAGAATTGTCGAAACCGGAGCCGAAGGCATCTATAATTGTGGCGATGGCGAAGGGACCTCGCTGAACGAGCTGATCGACACGATCGAGACGATCACGGGCCAGGCCCTCCGCCGCGAACACCTCCCGGCCCGAAGCTTCGACCCGCCGAAAATCATTCTCGATATTTCCAAGGCACGCAGCGAAATCGGCTGGGAACCGAAGACAAGCCTCCACGAAGGCGTCGAGCATATGGTCGAGGAGTTGAAACGCGGGCCGTAGCCGTTGGTCTGCCCAAACCAGAAAAGCCGCTTGGTTATCCATAGGAAACATCGGACGAAGTCATGAAAGTATTGCTAGCACACAAGCTTTATGAGATTACCGGCGGGGCTGAGGTGTTCTTTCACGAGACTGAACGGGTTCTCCGCGAAAACGGACACGAGACATTGATGGTTGCGACCGGCGGCGCCGGCACTGACCACGCGGACAACGTGATACTGTTCGAGGCGCCTGCCTATAATGAGGGTGGATTTCTGTCCAAGCTCGCCAACTTACCGGCATCGATCTATGATCAGAAAAAGAAGCGTCGTTTTGCCGAGATCCTCCGCGAGTTCCAACCGGATGTCGTCCACGTTTTCGCGATAAACGTCCATCTCAGCCCCTCAATCATCGTCGCGGCCAAGGAGGCAGGAGTTCCTGTAATTGCCACCTTTAACGACTACAAGCACATCTGTCCGAACTACAAGCTCTTTGCAAACGGTGAAATCTGCTTCGCATGCAAGGGAAAGACATTCTACCAGGCCGCTCTGAAGAATTGCTGCAAGGGAAGTCGCAGCCTCTCCGTCGCGAGTTCGCTTGAGGCCTATGTGCACAATTGGCTGGGTATCTACGACCGGATCGACCATTTCACGTTTTCCAGCGATTTCATGGCTCACAAAACGCTGGAATTCTGGCCGGAAAAGAAAGTCTCCTGGTCAAAGGTTCGAAATCCGTTCGATTCCCGCAAGTTCGACGCCTCGGGGCCCTATGAACCCTTTGGCGTTTATTTTGGCCGGATTATCGACGAAAAGGGCGTCAACCTCATCGTTGACGCTGCTGGCGTTATCGGCGATTTTCCCATCAAGATCATCGGTGACGGACCGGACTTGGCGAAGCTTCAGAAACAGGCCGAAGAAATGGGGTTTACAAATCTCGAATTCCTCGGACCGAAGTGGAAAAGCGAGCTTGACGAGATCATCTCGCGGGCATCCTTTGTCATCGTGCCATCGCTCTGGCACGAGAACTTTCCCTATGTTATCAATCAGTCCTTCGCGTTTGGAAGACCGGTCATAGGCTCCCGGCGGGGCGGTATAACGGAACTGGTCGAGCACGGCGTGCGGGGGCTGGTCTTCGACCCGGAAAACCCCGACGAGCTCGCCGAGCGTATCCTCCAATTGGCCAGCAACCCTGATGAAGTTGTCCGCATGGGCACGGCTGCCAAGGCCTATTCCGATCAGTGCTTCAACGACGATGTCTTTCTCCAGGAAGTGATGTTTGCGTACGATAGTGTCATTTCTGCACCAGATTCTTTCTGAATGATCATCAACGAATAGTCCTTTTGCTTTCAGCGCAATCCACTAGGGACTAATGGAGACCCACCACCAGAAAGCTGGCTGAGGAAGTGGCGAACGGTCGGATTTTGATCCCTGGCCCGCCAGGCCGCCACAAGCTCGGCCTGCGGTGCGTCTTTTTCCGCAAGAGGCCGGTAAACGACACCGACGGTACCGAGCTTCGAGGCGGAATCCGGCAACAACGCATAGCCGATGCCACTGCTGACCAGACCAAGGATCGCAGGCAATTGGTTGACCTCCTGCCCGACCCGGATGCCGAAACCAGCCCGCGCGAAGACGGGCGCAAACTGGGTTCGCAGATAGGTCGCCTTCGCTCCTGCGGCGATAATCATCTGCTCTCTGGCAAGTTGTGCGATCGTGACACTGTCGAAAGCGGCGAGAGGATGCGCTTCCGGCAGTACGACCAGATAGGGTTCGCGATGGACCAGAACAGTCTCAATCGCATGATCTGTCGACAGCGGCCGTGAAAGAGCCACATCGATACGCCCTGTGTGCAGGCGATGATAGAGTTCGGACGAGATCATCTCGCTTAGTCGCAGGTCGACCTCCGGAGCTGCGTTGCGGAACGTCGAAACAAGGCCGGGCAGAACATTGAGGCTGGCGTTTTCGACGAAACCGAGATGCAGGCTGCCGATCTGCCCCCGTGCTGCCTTGCGCGCGGTACGCACACCATTGTCGATCTCCGACAGAGCCGTTCTGGTGCGTTCCAGAAAGGCATGGCCGGCCTCCGTCAGCGAGACCCGGCGCTGAGACCGTTTGAAAAGCGTGACGCCGACTTCGCCTTCGAGGCGTTGCAGCTTCTGGGAAAGAGCCGGTTGCGTGATCCCGAGCCGCTGCGCCGCACTGTGAAAGTGCAGTTCTTCCGCAAGAA
>NZ_CFHTCS010000450.1:0-3015 GCF_984369615.1 Martelella sp.
GACGTCCACCAAACATGGGGCTATTCACCTTCCAGCCTCACGGAGCGACGCAGCAATATCGCTGATCGAGCGAAACAGGACCAGTTCATCATCTCTGGTAGGCTCAAATCCTCGGCGCTGCCAGAGTTCGGCAGCCTCCCCGTCGACGGCGTTGACCATCAATGCCCGCCCACCGATCAGCGATGCGGCCTGAACGCAGCGTTGGAGGGCATGCTTCACAAGGCCAGTCCCGATGCCCACCCCGGCGGAGCCGATGTCGGTCGCGAGCTGACCAAGCAGCATGCAGGGAATTGGATTAGGCGGCTGCCCCGTCCGGATGGAGCGCGGTAGCACCGATGGCACAACGGCTATTGGTGCAAGGCCGTAATATCCCACCACACGCCCTGCCTCATGCACGACGAGAACGGCGGTAAAGCCCTTCTGCTGATTGGAGAGCGCTCGGGTTTTCAGCCAGTGGTCGAGCGTCGGCTTGCCACAGGAAAACTGGGAAACATCGTGGTCGGCGGAAAGCGGCTCGGGTCCTGAAAGCAGCAAGGGGTTACCGCTTCGCCGCGTAGCCGGGCTCCCACGGCGCAGGCCGCTTCAGCACTTCAACCATCTCCGGAACAGGAGCGGCCGGGCGCGACAGCACATCCATGAACTGAGCAAAGCCTTCCGGGCTCATCCGGATCAGGCCCTGCTCCATGACGACCTCCTCGGCCGCGCGCACAGCGGCATCTCGCACGAAATCGGTGCGCGAACGGCCGCGCAGGCTGGCGGCACGATCGATCATGGCAACATCGGCCTCGGGCAGACGCATTGAGATCGGATATTCCTTGCGTTCGGCAGTGTTGGCCATGACGATTCTCCTTGGTCGGAAGATGGCATCTTGTATCTCTAAATACAATACGATAAAGTCACATCCACAAGCAACAGCTTCCGATGGGGTAGTATCGAGGCCAAAGATGACGGCGACAGCGATCGATTCCGACAGGTCATTTCACTATGCCACGGCACGCCAGATCACGCCGCCGCACGCCATGACACGCGTCGGCATACTGATCGCCGCCAAATGTTCGCCCGTAAATTCCATTGCTTATACCGGGCACGGGACGAATGCTGTCAGTTATGACCTTGCGAGCCTCACAAAACACAGCAAAGATGACAGGAGCCGAGCGCGAAGCGCTGCTCGAATCTTTGCTGCTGGACGCGCCGGAGTTGACGTTTACGCCGCGCGGCAGTCCCGACCCTCGCCTTCTGCGTCTGGTCGGCATCCTGGCAAAGCAGGCGGCACGGGAATGCTTTGCCGAGGAAGTGAAGTTATCCAGGCAAAGGAGGAAGCGCACCTCCTGATGCAGATGGGAGCAATGTTTTGAAAATCGCGATTTACGCCCGTTATTCTTCTGACAATCAACGCGACGCTTCCATCGCCGACCAACTTCGCATGTGCCGCCTCCATGCCGAAAAGCAAGGTTGGCACGTCATCGAAGAATATACCGACCACGCAATCTCCGGCGCTTCGCTGATCCGTCCGGGCATCCAGGCTCTGATGACCGACGCCATGGCTGGTCGCTTCGACGTGATCCTCTCAGAGGCTATGGATCGCCTCTCGCGTGATCAGGAAGACATCGCCGGAATCTTCAAACGCGTGTCCTATGCGGATGTGAAGATATTCACCCTGTCGGAGGGCGAGGTCAGCCATCTGCATGTCGGCCTCAAGGGCACAATGAATGCCCTCTTCCTCAAGGATCTTGCCGACAAGACCCGCCGCGGCCAGCGCGGCCGTGTCGAGGCTGGCAAATCGGGTGGCGGCAATTCCTATGGCTACGATGTGGTCAAGAAGCTGGATGCCAATGGCGAACCCATTCGCGGCGACCGCACCATCAACGAAGACCAGGCCGCCGTCGTTCGCCGCATTTTCCGCGACTACGCGGCCGGCAAGTCGGCCAAGACCATAGCCTTTGCACTGAACAAGGACGGCATTCCGGCCCCTTCGGGCGGCGACTGGGGTTTCAGCACGATCAACGGCAACCCGAAGCGTGGCAACGGCATCCTCAATAATGAGATGTATGTCGGCAAGATCGTCTGGAACCGGCAGCGCTTCGTAAAGGACCCGAACACCGGAAAGCGGCAGGCGCGCCCCAACCCCGAATCGGAATGGGTCATCCAGGAGACACCAGAGCTTCGGATCCTCGACGATGATCTCTGGAATGCTGTGAAGGCAAGGCAGGAGAAGAACAAGCTCACCCGCGACGACAACGGCTGCACGGATGTCCGCACTGTCAATCATCGGCGGCGCCCAAAATACCTCTTCTCGGGCCTCACCAAATGTTCATGCTGTGGTGGCGGGTACTCCGCGATCTCGGCAACGCTGATCGGATGCTCTACAGCTCGCAATAAGGGCACCTGTAACAACCGCGTCAATATCCGTCGCGACGAGTTGGAATCGCGCGTGCTGAATGCGCTGCGCACCCGACTCGTTGACCCTGAGCTGTTTGCCCATTTCTGCGAGGTGTTCACGCAAGAGATGAACCGCCTACGAATGGAAGGCCGCGCCGGTATTGCCTCGGCGGAAGCCGAGATCGCGAAGATTGATCGGGAACTCGAAACCCTGCTCAACCTGATCCTTAAAGGCGGCGCTGCCGACGCTCTCAATGCGAAGATGGTGAGCTTGGAAAAGCGGAAGAAGGAACTGCAACTGTTCCTGGCCGAAGCTGACGAGCCGCCGGCCCTGTTGCACCCGAGCATGGCGCTGCAATACCGCAAGCGCATCCAGCAGCTCTACGACTCGCTTCAGGATGAAGAAGAGGGCAAGCGGGTAGAGGCATCCGACACCATTCGCTCGTTGGTAGATCAGATCGTGCTGACGCCTGTTGAGGGCAAGGTGGAGATCGACGTTCAAGGCGATCTTGCTGGAATCCTTACGATTTCCGCACAAACGAAAAACCCCGCCTCGGGGGCGGGGTCTTCGCAAGTAAAGATGGTTGCGGGGGCAGGATTTGAACCTGCGGCCTTCAGGTTATGAGCCTGACGAGC
>NZ_CFHTCS010000451.1:0-2993 GCF_984369615.1 Martelella sp.
TCGCTGCGCACGAAACTCTCCAAACTTAAGCTTTCACTGAAAGAGGTTGGCTGATGGATATCCGGGCCGCGGAAATTTCCGCAATTCTGAAAGAACAGATCAAAAATTTCGGCGACGAGGCTGAGGTCTCGGAAGTCGGTCAGGTGCTTTCGGTCGGCGACGGCATTGCCCGCGTCTATGGTCTCGACAATGTCCAGGCCGGCGAGATGGTCGAGTTCAACGGCGGCGTGCGCGGCATGGCGCTCAACCTCGAAAGCGACAATGTCGGTGTCGTTATCTTCGGTTCGGACCGCGAGATCAAGGAAGGCGACGTCGTCAAGCGCACCGGCGCCATCGTTGATGTGCCGGTCGGTCCCGGCCTTCTCGGCCGCGTCGTCGACGCGCTCGGCAACCCGATCGACGGCAAGGGCCCGATTGCTTCGGACCACCGCGCTGTTGTTGACGTCAAGGCCCCCGGCATCATTCCGCGCAAGTCGGTTCACGAGCCGATGTCGACCGGCCTGAAGGCCATCGACGCGCTGATCCCGATCGGCCGCGGCCAGCGCGAGCTTGTCATCGGCGACCGCCAGACCGGCAAGACCGCGATCATTCTCGATACCTTCCTGAACCAGAAGCCGATCCACGACAACGGCCCGGATAACGACAAGCTTTACTGTGTCTATGTCGCCGTCGGCCAGAAGCGTTCGACTGTCGCCCAGTTCGTGAAGACGCTGGAAGAGCGCGGCGCGCTCGAATATTCCGTCGTCGTCGCCGCCACCGCCTCCGATCCGGCCCCGATGCAGTACATCGCGCCGTTCGCCGGCTGCGCCATCGGCGAGTATTTCCGCGACAACGGCATGCATGCGCTCATCGCCTATGACGACCTTTCCAAGCAGGCCGTCGCCTATCGCCAGATGTCGCTGCTGCTGCGCCGCCCGCCGGGCCGCGAAGCCTATCCGGGCGACGTTTTCTACCTGCATTCGCGCCTTCTCGAGCGCGCGGCCAAGCTTTCGGAAGAACGCGGCGCCGGTTCGCTGACGGCCCTGCCGGTCATCGAGACCCAGGGCAACGACGTTTCGGCGTTCATCCCGACCAATGTGATCTCGATCACCGACGGCCAGATCTTCCTTGAAACCGACCTGTTCTACCAGGGCATCCGCCCGGCCGTGAACGTCGGCCTGTCGGTGTCGCGCGTCGGTTCGTCGGCGCAGATCAAGGCGATGAAGCAGGTTGCCGGCTCGATCAAGGGCGAGCTTGCCCAGTATCGCGAAATGGCGGCCTTCGCCCAGTTCGGTTCCGACCTGGATGCCGCGACCCAGCGCCTGCTGAACCGCGGCGCGCGCCTGACAGAGCTTTTGAAGCAGCAGCAGTTCTCGCCGCTGAAGACCGAAGAGCAGGTCGTCGTGATTTTCGCCGGCGTGAACGGCTATCTCGACAAGCTGCCGGTCAGCGACGTCAGCAAGTTCGAGCAGGGTCTTCTGTCCTATATGCGCGGCGAGGCGAGCGACGTTCTCGACGGCATCCGCACGGAAAAGGCGCTGAGTGACGATCTGAAGGGCAAGCTGAAGTCGGCGATCGACGCCTTCGCGAAGAACTTCTCCAAGTAACCAGGTAATCTTAGCGGGGATTTATAACCCATGGCTTCATTGAAGGATCTGAAGCTTCGCATTGCCTCGGTGAAGGCGACGCAGAAGATCACCAAGGCGATGCAGATGGTCGCCGCGGCGAAGCTGCGTCGCGCGCAGGAGGCCGCCGAGAATGCGCGGCCCTACTCCGAACGCATGGCAACCGTCATGGCCGACCTGACGGCGGCCGTCGGCGAGGGCGAGGAAGTGCCGAAGCTGATGAGCGGCACCGGCAAGGATGATGTTCATCTTCTGGTGGTCTGCACGGCCGAGCGCGGCCTTTGCGGCGGCTTCAACGCGCAGATCGCGCGCCATGCGCGCCTTGCTGCCCGTGACCTGATTTCCAAGGGCAAGACCGTCAAGATCTTCTGTGTCGGCCGCAAGGGCTATGATGCGCTGCGCCGCGAATTCGCCGACCTGATCGTCGAGCGGAAAGAGTTGCGCGATGTCCGCAAGATCGGCTTCGACAATGCCGAGGACGTTGCCAACCGCGTTATGGAGATGTTCGACGAGGGCGCTTTCGACGTTTGCACCCTGTTTTATTCCGAATTCAAATCGGTGATCTCGCAGGTGCCGACCGGCCTTCAGCTTATTCCGGCTTCGGCGCCGGAAGGCGCGGAAGAACGCTCTGAGTCCGCGCTTTACGATTACGAGCCGAATGCGGAAACCATCCTGTCCGAGATCGTGCCGCTCAACATCCGCGTCCAGGTTTTCCGCGCCCTGCTGGAAAATGCCGCCGGCGAGATGGGCGCGAAGATGACCGCGATGGACAATGCGACGCGCAATGCCGGTGAGATGATCGACAAGCTGACGCTTTCCTACAACCGTCAGCGTCAGGAAAAGATCACCACGGAACTGATTGAAATTATTTCCGGCGCGGAAGCGCTGTAAGAGCTTGAGAAGAGGGTTTTATCATGGCTGAGGCCTCTACCGGTAGAGTGACGCAGATTATCGGCGCCGTTGTGGACGTCGCCTTTGACGGCGAACTGCCCCCCATCATGAATGCGCTTGAAACCGACAACCACGGCAACCGGCTCGTTCTCGAGGTGGCCCAGCACCTCGGCGAAAATGAAGTCCGCACCATCGCCATGGACGCGACCGAGGGTCTCGTTCGCGGCCAGGAAGTCAAGAATACCGGATCCCCGATCCAGGTGCCGGTCGGCGTCGAAACGCTCGGTCGCATCATGAACGTTATCGGCGAGCCGGTGGATGAAGTCGGCCCGATCAAGACCAAGGAAAAGCGTGCCATCCACCAGGAAGCTCCGCCCTATGTCGACCAGTCGACCGAAGCGGAAATCCTCGTGACCGGCATCAAGGTCGTCGATCTTCTGGCGCCTTACGCCAAGGGCGGCAAGATCGGCCTGTTCGGCGGCGCCGGCGTTGGCAAGA
>NZ_CFHTCS010000452.1:0-2985 GCF_984369615.1 Martelella sp.
CCGTGCCGATTCCGGCGCAGCTCACCGCGATCCTGACCGTGCCATGGGCGGCTTCGCTGGCATCAAGCGCGGCGCTGACGTCAGCCCCGCTGGAAACATCGCCGATGGCGGCCAGTCCGCCGATCTCGGCGGCGATCTTCTCGGCCGCCTCGCCGTTCATGTCCAGCACCGTCACCCTGGCGCCTCTTGCCGCAAGCGCGCGCGCGGTTGCCGCGCCGAGCCCCGAACCCGCACCGGTCACCAATGCGGCCATGCCCTCAACCTTCATTGTCAGCCCGCCTTTCTGCCTTGCGGCTTTTCCGCGATGATTACCTCGGGGCCGCCCGCATAAAGAGCATCGACCAGGTCCGCGCGGTTGGCGAGAACCGCCCGCTGGTTGACCGAGCCCTTGTCGGTCACCTCACCCTTGTCCATGCGCAGCGGCGCCGTCAGCAGCATGGCGCGGGCAATGCGGTTCGATGAGCCGGTCGCGCGTCCGGCAAAATCCGTCAGACGTTCCCCGAGCCGGTCAAGCACCGTCGGATGCGCATAAAGCGCCGCGTCATCCATCTCGGCCCCGCCTTCGACCAGACGCTCGATTTGCGGACGGAAAGGCACGAGCAGGGCGCCGAGCTCGAACTGGCCCTCGCCGGCAATCACCGCGTCCCGGATCAGCCCGCCCATGGCGTCGACCAGCTTTGCCCGCATCGCGCCGACGGCGACCCAGGTTCCGGTCTGAAGCTTGAAGTTTTCCGCCGTGCGCCCGTCGAACAGATAGCCGCGCGCCGGATCGCCCGGAACGGCGGGGCGCAGCGCATCGCCCATATTGTAGAAGCCTTCCTCGTCGAAGGCCTTTTCCGTCAGGTCCGGCCGCCGCCAGTAGCCGGGCGTGACGTTCGGTCCCTTGAAACGCACTTCCATCTTGCCGCCGGTGGGCACCAGTTTCATGGTGACGCCGCGCGCCGGAACGCCGCAATTGCCCGGCTCGTCCTGCGGTTCGGTCGAGAACATGGCAAACGGGCCGGTCTCGGTGGAACCGAGCCCCGAACCCATCAGCGTAAAGAAGCCGGTGGAGCGTTCGGAAAGCGCGTTGAGGTGATGCCAGGTGTGGCTCGCCATGCCCGCGCCCGCATACATGATCATCTTCAGTTTCTTGAAAAAGGTGTCGCGCAGGACCGGGTCCTTCTCCATCGCCTCGCACAGCACTTCATAGCCCGCCGGCACGTTGAAATACCAGGTCGGCGATATCTCGCGCAGATTGCGGATTGTCTCGGCCATGCCCTTCGGCGTCGGCTTTCCGGCGTCGATATAATAGGTGCCGCCATTGTAAAGCGCGATGTTGAACACCTTGTTGCCGCTGGCAACATGGTTCCAGGGAGCCCAGTCGACCAGGACCGGCGGCTCGTCGCCGAGGAAGCGATAGCAGTCAAGCACCTGCGCCATGTTGGCGCACAACATCCGCTGGGTCTGGATCACCGCCTTGGGTGTTCCGGTGGTGCCGGAGGTAAACAGGAATTTCGCGATCGTGTCCGGTCCCGTGGCGGCAAAGGCCTCGTCGGCCGCCGATGAAGGCTCGGTCGCAATCACGTCATCCCAGTCGACATGATCACGGCCGGGAACAGTGCCGCCCGCCAGAATGAGCGGCACGGCAGGATCGATGACCTCGGTGATCGCGTCCGCGAACCGATCCGCATCCTTGGCGAAGACCGCGCCGGGCGTCACTTCGCCGGCAATGTCGCGAAGCTTGGCGCGCCCCTCCGGGATCAGCGAATAGGCCGGCGCCACGGCGGCAGACGGAATGCCGACATACTGGGCGGACAGCGCGATGACGGCGTGTTCGAGCGAATTCTCCGACAGGATCATCAGCGGCCGTTCGGGCGAAAGGTCGTGGTCGAGGAGGAAGGCGCCGACGCGGCGCATCAGGTCGCGCAGCCGGCCGAAAGTGATCGTGCGCCACGCCCCGTCGGCGTCGCGCTCGGCCATCCACACGCGCTCGGGCACGGTTTCGGCAAAGTGCAGAATACGGTCGCCGAGGCGCGCCGGATAGTCGCCCAGTTCATCATCCTGCCATATGATCTGGCTGCCGTCGGCGCGGTCCTCCACGCGGATGCGCGGCTCCCAGACCCGCACCGGACGTATCTTCTCCATGTCTGTCATGGATCCTCCTCCAATTTTCGAGCGTCCCTGGCACTCCGGGCCGCGAAATCCTCGCTGAGATCTTTGCCCGTCCGGCCGCTCCCGACGGCGGGACAGGTTCAGGTTATACAGTTTTTGAGTGTATTGTTTACAGGGAAAATATTTTCTCGTATAGAGAAAACTGGAATGGTCGAAAGGAAGCATGCAGTGACGACAGAGGCGGAGCTGGTAACCTATGAATTGCGCGGCGAGGTCGCGCTTCTCGGGCTCAATCGTCCGGACAAACGCAATGCGATCAGTGACCGTTTTGTCGAAGCGCTGGCCGATGCGATCGAGCGGGCGCGCACGGAGGCGAAGGCCGGCGTCATCTTCGGCAATGGCAGGCATTTCTGCGCGGGGCTGGACCTTTCCGAACATGTGAAGAAGTCGGCCTTCGAAGGCGTCGAAAGCTCGCGCCGCTGGCACGAGGTCTTCGGCCGGATCGAGTTTGGACCGATTCCCTGGTTTTGCGCATTGCACGGCGCCGTTGTCGGCGGCGGGCTGGAGCTGGCATCGTCCGCACAGGTGCGCGTTGCCGACGAGACGACCTTTTTCGCCCTGCCGGAAGGCCAGCGCGGCATCTTTGTGGGCGGCGGCGGCTCGGTGCGCACCGCGCGCCTGATGGGCGTGGCGCGGATGACGGACATGATGCTGACCGGCCGCTCGATCGATGCCGATACCGGGGAGCGGTGGAATCTGGCGCAATATGTCGTTCCGGCGGGCAAATCCATCGAGAAGGCGCTGGAGCTTGCCAGACAGGCGGCGACCAACGCTGAACTTTCCAACTACGCCGTCATCAACGTGCTGCCGCGCATGCCCGAAATGAGCCGC
>NZ_CFHTCS010000453.1:0-2981 GCF_984369615.1 Martelella sp.
AGGCCTCGATTGCCGAGGCGCGCGGCGCGCTGGCAGGCTATGAGGTCGAGATATTGAAAACCGTTGCCGACCGGCGCGAGGCGGCGCAGACGGAATATCGCGAAACCCAGCCGCAGGCCGCGGAACTGACTGAGCGTCTCGCTGTTACTGAACGTCAGTATGACAGGCTTTCTCTGCGTGCGCCGATGGATGGCGTTATCTATGGCATGAATGTGTTCACCGTCGGCGGCGTCATCCAGGCGGGAACGGAGGTGGCGGCGATCGTTCCCGCGGATATGCCGGTGGTTCTCGCCGTGCATGTCGATCCGGTACAGATCGATCGGGTCAGTCCCGGCCAGGCGGCAGTGATCAAGTTTCCGAATTTCAACGCCCGCACAACCCCGGAATTCGACGGTCACGTACGCACCATCTCCGCCGACGCCCTTGCCGGCGAGGACGGCAGCCAGCGCTTCTACCGCGTGGAAATCGCCCTCGACAAGCCGTCGCTGAAAGCCGCAAAACAGCACGGCATCATGCCCGGCATGCCGGTCGAAGCCTTCATCCAGACCGCCGCCAGAAGCCCCGCATCATACCTGCTCAAACCATTCACCGATTACCTCGATCAGGCTTTCAGGGAGGAGTGAAGTGGTTATGCAGCAGAAACATTTATTATATTTCGCTCTTATAACAACATTCTATAATTTATTGTTTTTAAATTTATACGATATTCTATTTGAAGGAAGTAAAAATGGAATTGAAAGTATAATTTGAATTTCCATTTTTATATTCGTCTTGTTTATTTCGATAACTTCATTTTTTTATTATTCTTCTCTATTTTTGTGAATTTCCAAACGAGTTATATATTAACGCAGATTTCCCTTTCTCTTATTATTTCATTTGTTTTTGTTGAGTATTCAGTATCATCAATGTTATATGCTTTTTTTTCGTCTGCTACATCAATCTTACTAATGAGGAGCATTATTCATGGAAAGTGAATATGTTTACGTAAATAGGGCTACGGTTTCTGAATTAAAATATCAATTGGACGGCGGGAATGTTGACCAATACTATGATGGCGTTGCTGAGCTCGGTTCCGATTATGCGGAGCTAGCGAGAGATTATGGCGGTGGCGGATTCGGTATGAATGAGGTTATGTCATGGATATCAAATACCTATTCGTCAAATTTTACTATGACCACTAGAGCCATAACGTACAACAGTGGGATGCCGAATGCTGCCGATTACAAAAATTTTGCTGACGTAAAAGATGAGATTCGTACGGATCTTGCTTTCGAACATTACTATTTCGTAGAAAAAAATGGAAGGTTGCCAACTACAGAAGAAATTTTCGTGATGCATGAGGTCGTATTTGCTCGTCATGGTGTTGCTGGTGCGTGGATAGGCAGCAATCCTGTATTGAGCGGAATTGTAGATCTTGGAATGGTGATCGGCGTGCCGGCGACGAATGCTTCCTCGCCGGCACGCCGATCACCATGGCCGATGGCAGCGAGAAGCCGATCGAGGCTGTGCGGCCCGATGACTGGGTGATGTCGTTCGATCGTGACGGTAACAAGGTGCCCGGGCGGGTGAAGCGGACCTTCCGCAACGAGGCGAAGATCGTTCTCGATTTTCACGGCACCTTCGTCACCCCCGGCCACGTCTATTATTGCGCCGGAGGAACGTTCGAGGGGCAGTTTGTGCCGTTGCTCGACATTCTGCGCGATGACGGCATCGTGCAGCACGAAGACGGGCGCCTGATCCGCGCGGCGACCGGCTGCGAAGTCGGCTCGGATGACGACCGGCAATTCTGGGCCTTTCTCGTCAGCGAGGAGGCCGATGGCACCGAGCGCGTGCGCGGCAAATGCCAGTTGCGGTTCGGCAGCCGTTTCATGCTGCCGGATGGCCGTCATTTCTCGATGCGCGACTATCTCGATGGCATCGGTGTCGAGATTATCGAGAGCGGACCCTATGAGGTCTATGCCCGTTTCAGGAAAACCGGCCTCATCAGCGTCTTTCCTTGGACCCTGTCCGACCGCCTGCCGCAACCGGAGGACTTCATCCTGCAGCGCTCGGGCACGACGCTTTCAGACATCTACCGCGCCTCGGAATGGGAGGCCACTCATCCGCGAATGGCCGCTCCTGTGGCGCTGGAAAGCGGCCCCGTCCAGCCGCTCTCGTCATGCGAACATGCCGCCAGCCCCCGCAACATGCCGCTGGCATTGGCCGGTCACGGCGCCTCCAGCACGCTCCAGCTAAACCGCAAGGCAAGAAAGGCTGCAGCGGCGAAAGAGCGGCGCGAGGGTCGTTCCCGCAAGCGGTTGCACTGAGCGACGGCGTCTCGGCCATGTCGGTCGAAGACTTCATGGCATCTGGTGACAGAAGCACCTGCATCATAGTGGAGCACCACTCTGATTACCAGTAATTTGCCGTTTGGCGAATGAACTGAAATCATAGGACCCGAGGGACGGACCGGCGCTCTTCCCTACGGCGTAATTGACTAGATCGACATTCTTGAGATGAATGGCGATAGTGATCGTCTTGCCCAAAGCCGCGCCCTAAAGACAGGCTAGAAACCTTCAAAATAACGCCAATGCTGACATGAGATATAGAGCTGGTTCGGAAAATCTGCACAGCGAGGATAAGTGGAATTTCTGCCTGGGATCGGCTTAGATGCCGGGAACAGGAGATACCGTGACGAGACGACCGCGCCGGAACCACAGCTCGGCTTTCAAGGCCAAGGTTGCGCTTGCCGCCATCAAAGGTGAGCAGACGCTGGTGGAATTGTCCCAGCAGTTCGACGTGCACGCCAACCAGATCAAACAGTGGAAAGACCAGCTCCTTGAGCGGGCAACAGGCGTTTTGGGCGATGAAGCCAAGGCGGAACCGGCAGGACCGACCGTGGACGTCAAAACGCTGCATGCCAAGATCGGCGAACTGACACGGGAGAACGATTTTTTATCCGGTGCGCTCGGCAAGGCGGGATTGCTGGTGGACAAGAAATG
>NZ_CFHTCS010000454.1:0-2964 GCF_984369615.1 Martelella sp.
GCGCTGGTGACCGCGAGCGCCCGCCAGCTTCTCGCTCCAAGGGCCGCTTTCGCTGCGTCATCGAAATGCACCGCGCAAAAGAGCGGCAATAAAAAGGCTTCGTGTCCCATGGCGGCGAGGCGTGCACAAGTGCGTTCGGCCTTCTCTTTCGGTCGGGTCACGAGAAGGCGCATGGGGTCAGGTCCAGTCTTCGAAGAAGCCGGGGCCCGCGCGTTTCTTCAACTGTTCGCCGGCCCAATGCCCGATTTTCCGTGCTTCCGCGCGCATACCGTCGGTGACGATATCATGCGCCGTTGCGCCGTCCGGCGTCAGGATCATGCCGGAAAAGGAGATCCGTTCGTTGAAACAGCGGGCATAGGCCGCGATCGGCGTGCGGCAGGAGCCGTCGAGGGCGGCGAGAAAGGCGCGTTCGCAGGAGACCGCGATCGCTGTATCCTCATCATTGACCGGCGCGAGCAGGTCGCCGATGCGTTGATCACCGCTGCGCTGTTCGATGCAGATCGCCCCTTGAGCCGGGGCGGGCAGGAAATCGCGCACGCTCAGCACTTCCGTCGCCACATCGTCCATGCCGAGGCGCTTCAGCCCGGCATTGGCGAGAAACGTGCCGTCGACCACGCCGTCGGCCAGCTTCCGCAGCCGCGTCTGCACGGAGCCGCGAAACAGCACCACCTCGATATCCGGTCTCAGGCGGCGAATCAGCGCCTGGCGGCGCAGCGAGGACGAGCCGACGACCGCGCCCTCCGGCAGGTCGGCCAGTTTTTTCACATCCCTGCCGATGAAGGCGTCGCGCGGATCGGCGCGCGGCAGGAAGGTGGAGAGTTCGAGGCCGTCGGGCAGGGTGGTGGGCATATCCTTCGACGAATGGACGGCGAAATCGAGTTCGCCGGAAAGAAGCTGCGCCTCAAGTTCTTCGGTGAAAAGCCCCTTGCCGCCGATCGCCGAGAGCGGCCGGTCGGTGATCCGGTCGCCCTTGGTCGACAGCACCACGATCTCGAACATGTCTTCGGAAAGGCCATGGGCCGCCATCAGCCGGTCGCGTGCTTCATGGGCCTGGGCGAGCGCCAGCGGGCTGCCGCGCGTGCCGATCCTCAAAGGTTTCGTTTGCATCCTGCGTCCACCGTTGTTACCGGGTGTGTCGTAAACCGGATTGCGCGCCGCCGCAAATGTTCGTCTGAGCCCATGAACAAGAAGTCTGTCTTTCTCGGTATCGAATCGAGCTGTGATGAAACCGCCGCCGCCGTCGTCGCGCGCGCTGAGGACGGGGGCGGGGAAATCCTCGCCGATGTCGTGCTGAGCCAGCTCGAAGAACATGCGGCTTTCGGCGGTGTGGTGCCGGAAATTGCCGCCCGCGCCCATGTGGAGGCGATGGACCGGCTGATTGCCGAGGCGCTGGAGCGTGCCGGCGTTTCGCTCGGCGATCTCGACGGCATTGCGGCGACCATCGGGCCGGGGCTGATCGGCGGTCTCATCGTCGGCGCCATGAGCGGCAAGGCGATGGCCTATGCGGCCGGCAAGCCTTTTTACGGCGTCAATCACCTCGAAGGCCATGCGCTGACAGCGCGGCTGACGAACGGCGTCAAATTTCCCTTCCTCATGTTGCTGGTTTCCGGCGGTCATACGCAGATCGTTCTGGTGAAGGGCGTCGGACAGTATGAGCGCTGGGGCACGACTATTGACGACGCGCTGGGCGAGGCCTTCGACAAGACGGCGAAGCTCCTGGGTCTCGGCTACCCCGGCGGCCCGCAGGTGGAGGAAGCGGCGAAAACCGGCGATCCGAAACGCATTGCCCTGCCGCGCCCGATGAAGGGCGAGGCGCGGCTCGATTTCTCCTTTTCCGGCCTGAAGACGGCCGTGCGGCAGGCGGCGCAGAACCTTGCGCCGCTCGGCGAGCAGGATGTTGCCGATCTCTGCGCCGCCTTCCAGTTGGCCGTTGCCGAAACATTGCGCGATCGCGTCGGCCGGTCGCTTGCCCGCTTCAAGGCGGAAGGACTTGCGGCAGAAGACCGCCCGGCGCTGGTTGTCGCCGGCGGCGTTGCCGCCAACAGCGCCATCAGGGCGGTGCTCACATCCTTGTGCGAGCGGGAAGGCTTTGTCTTCGTGGCGCCGCCTTTCAGGCTCTGCACGGATAATGCGGTGATGATCGCCTGGGCCGGACTGGAGCGGGCGGCCGCCGGTTTTCTCGCTGACGGGTTTGACGTTCCCGTGCGCTCGCGCTGGCCGCTCGATGCCAAGGCCAAAGCCCTGATCGGCAGCGGAAGGAAAGGTGCGAAAGCATGAATGAGAAAAAAAGGACCGTCGTCATCGGTTCGGGCGCCTTCGGCACGGCGCTCGCCGCCGTCTTTGCCCATGAGGGCGAGGACGAGGTAACGCTGCTCGGCCGCAATGCCGGGCTGATCGAGGCGATGCGCGAGAGCCGCCGGCATGAGGCCGTACTGCCGGGGATTACCCTGCCTGAGGCGCTGAACTACACGATCGACCCGTCGATCCTCGGCGTGGCCGATACGGTGGTGCTCGCCGTTCCCGCGCAGGCGCAGCGGGCTGCTGCCCTTTATTATGCGCCCTATCTGAACAAGGATGCCGTCATCGTGTCCGCCGCCAAGGGGATCGAGCGGGCGAGCGGGCGGCTGATCACCGATGTGCTGAACGAGGCGTTGCCGCATCACCATGCCGGGGCACTGTCCGGTCCCGGTTTTGCCGTTGATCTGGCGGGCGGCAAGCCGATTGCCATGGCGCTGGCCTTCCGCGACCGCACGCTTGCGCGCGAAACGGCGACGATCCTTTCCGGCCGGACCTTCCGCATCTATGCCTCCGGCGATCCCGTCGGCGTGCAGATCGGCGGCGCGCTGAAAAACGTGCTGGCGATCGCCTGCGGCATTGTCGAGGGCGCGGACCTCGGCGAATCGGCCCGCGCGGCGCTGATTGCGCGCGGCCTTGCGGAAATGTCGCGGCTTGCCGTCGCCATGG
>NZ_CFHTCS010000455.1:0-2958 GCF_984369615.1 Martelella sp.
CGACGGGATCGCCGGTTTCCGGTGCGGTGTCTGTGACCTTTCGCGGAACGCCTTCGGGCGCGGCGACATCCACACCGGTATAGATGCCCTGTTCGAACAGCAGCGCCTCTTCCCGGCGCCGGCGCACAAGCCCGGGCAGGCGCTTGCCCTTCGAGGTATTGTAATGCGTGGCCAGATAATCAGCGGCCGCCTTCAGCTTGCCGGCGCGCCAGAGCGTGCCGAAGCGCCATTTGCTGACCACGCGGCCGCCGAGATTGTAAGCGGCGCTGGTTGCGGCATCGAGCTGATACTGCGTCCGATCCGCTGGCGAATGGGCAACCACTTCCTTTGCATAGCCCTGATTGAGAACGGCGCGGAAGATCCGGTCGCCGTCCTCAACCGAGATCCTGGTCTTGCCGGGGACGATCCGCGTGATCCCGATCTTTGCCAGTTCCAGCCGGCAATAGGGCGAGTTCATGGTGAAGCCGGCAAAGAGCGTCGGTGTGCCGGTCGGATCGAGATAGGCAAGAGTGGGCGCGCCCTCGTGACCGCGCACGAAGGCTGCCCCCGGTTCAGAGACCGTGGTGATTTCCATTTTGATTTTCCCTTGGAGTGTTCGCCGGTCAGGCCGGCATTACATCAGGCCGACAAATGATCAGGCAAAGCGTTCGGCCGGCGTTGCCGGTTCCGGCGCGACCACATGGGCCGCCAGTTCTGCCGGCAACGCCGCGCCGTCGGCCAGACGGAGATTGACGTGGTAGCCCCCGACGGCCGCCACCTCCGGATAGGCGATGCCGTCGCCACCGGTTACGGTCTTGCCGGTCGGTGCATAGACAAGACCGTCGCAGACCGCACCCACGGGCTTGAGCGCCAGCATGCCCGCCGGCAGTCCGGTATCGCGATAGGTAAGACGGGTTTCGTCCCCTTCTCCGGCTGGAACCGTCATGCCCGCGCCGGCGAGTACCGCCCACGCTTCGGCATGGTCGGCAAACTTCAGGAACACATCACGCATAGGGCTCCGCCTTTGTTTGAAGGTCCTCATCCGTCATGCGGAAAGGCCAGATGACAATCTTGTCGAACCAACCGGGGGCAAACCGCCCGGCACCATCCCGCCCGAGAAAAACCTCTTCGAAACCGCTATCGAGCGGGAAAGCGTTGCTCACCACGGCTTCGCTGTTGAAGCTTCCCCGTTTGGCGCTGTCGGGAATGCTGTTGGCAACCGCGATGCCAAAAGCCGGCAGTGGGCGCGCGGCCTCTCCGATCGTTACGGCGTTGGCGTTTCCGGCGTAGATCGCCGTCTCGCTGGTGCCAAAGCCGACAATGCGACGCGACGAGCCATCGCCAACAATACGCCCGCCTTCGCCTTGGAAACCCTGCCCCTGCACCAAAAGACTGACCTCATCACGCCTCAACAACGCGGCAACCGGCTCTGTCAGTTGTGCTTTGTCAGCAGGGCGGGTGACGGACCCCGAAGCGTCGTTGTAGATCAGCGATGAAGAGAATTCGCCTACCTCAAACTGCCCTGCGTACAGGATCATGTTCGCTCCAACCGTGCTGGAATTAGGTCCTGCACCTAATTGTACGGACGTGGCCGCACCCGAAAGTGTGACTGTCACGAAGACCCGAAGAACCCCGTCAGACAACTCTTCGACTTTGATCGCCGAAAGCGGCCCCGCCTGATCAAGGCCTACGAAAGAAGATCCACTTGAGTTGATATTCACATACGACTCAACTGCAAGATCCTGATTGCGGACCGAAAACCTCATCGAATTGCTCGAGCCGAACTTTACGATCCATTGCATCGTAAACCGGTCGCCGACGTCGAAGTTGCCCTCAGCAAGAATTGAACGCCTGTGCCAGGTTTCGCCGCCACTTTGAACAGAGACAGCCTTATCGAGAGCGCCAAATGGCGTGACAACATTACTGACTGTTGTTCCGATGTTGAGCCATAGTCTTGGATTGGTCTCAGCGCCGCATAACCCTGTCGCCGGTCCCTCCAGCAACAACTGCCGCCGCCCGTTGGTATGGTCAAAGCGCGGCACGTCTGCCGCCGCGATCCTGATCAGACCATCGGCATCGACATAGGTCGCCGAGCCGGGCCGGCTAAAATCAATCATCTCCGCAAAGCCAGCGTTTCGCATGGTTCACCTCGCATATCTGTCAGAGGAAAAGTCAAGAATGGCGGCCGGCGATCTGCCGATTCCGTCGGCATCGCCCGCCGCATAAGCCGGCAGTTCCCACCAGCCCTCGATCGTCGCATAGCGGTTGCCGCCAAAATCCAGAATGGCGGCCGGGCCGAGCGTCAGGCTTATGTCGGCGTCGGCGGCCGCAAAGGCGGCGGACGCCCACCAGCGCCCACGCCCCGGCGGCCGCGTGGCCGCGAGGCTTGTTCCAATTGTCAGGGATGGCATGGTCTTACTCCGGCCAGTGTCTGTCTGAGGCGAAGTCCGCCGGGACCGAAGACAGATCCTTCAGCGCCCGGGCGGCAAAGATATGCGCCTGTTTGTGGGCAAGGGCCGCCTGACCGAACGCATAGAGGGTCGCCGCATCCATCTTGTGCGTGCTGTTGTCGGCGGCGATCCAGACAAAATCACTGTCGCCGCCATGCCAGCGATAATCGCCGGCCGCCGCGCCGTCGATCATGGCGCCAAGGGCGGCCGTTGCCGCGCCGGCGATGTTCTCCCGGTCTTCCGCCCGGGACTGATACAGAACGCCGTTGAAGACAAAGCCCGCCGCGATCCGGCGATCCCGCTCGGCATCGACGGCATGGCGCAGGCCGCGGGCTTTGCGCTCATCGACAAAGACTTCGACCGCATCGCGATGCGCATCAACCAGCTCATGGAGATCATCCGGCGTCGGAAAGGCGGCATCGACCTGCCAGTCGAGGATCACGGCCGAACCGACGCGCGCGCCGGTGTCGTCATCGACAATATGGCCGGTGCGGAAGTCTTTTCCCGGTTCCGCTTCGGGATAGGCCAG
>NZ_CFHTCS010000456.1:0-2956 GCF_984369615.1 Martelella sp.
CAAGAGCTGCGCCGGCCGGCTTCCGCCGATCGCGACGGCGAGCCCCGCCCTCAGCAATTCGCCGCCGCTCAGATCGGCAACCCGTTTCAGCGCCTCGCCAGCGCGGAACCGGAACCGCGCAAGCGCCGCCCGGCAGGCATTCTCGCCGTCATGCGGGTTGAGGCGCCTGAAATTGTCGCGCACGCTCGCCCCGCGATCGAGCAGGGACACCGCCTGGTCGAAGAGCGCAAAGGGCACGCAGATCTCCGCCGTTCCGCCAAGCGGCCGTAGCCCGCCCGAAAGCGTCTTTACCAGAGTCGATTTCCCGGCGCCGTTCCGTCCTTCGATCGCCACGCGCTCGGGCCCGGTCATCTCGAAGGAGAGGTCTCGGAAGAGCGGCGCTTGGGCGTCATAGCCTCCGGCAAGGCCATCCGCCTTCACCACCCGCCGCCCGGCGGCAAGCCCCGAGGGCGGAAGGGTGATCGCGAACGGCGAAACCACCTCGAGGCGCGCCTTCGCCTCGTCGAGCGCTTCCGCCGCCTTTTCGGCCTGCCGGTCGTGGAGCGCGTTTTGCCGGGCCGCCGTCGCCTCGGCCTGCGCCTTCATGCCGTCGAGCAGCATTTTCGGCATGTCCTTGCGCTTGCGCGCCTTAAGCCCCTTCGCGTCCGTGCGCGCCTTGCGCTCCGCCCGCCGGCGCGCGGCGGCGGAAACCTGCCGCACCTCACGGGTCGCCTCGCCCAATCGCCTTTCGCGGTTCTCGATCTCGGCCGCTTTCACCTCTTCATAAAAGCCGTAGTTGCCGCCATACCGCGTGATGCCGCGTCCGGTCAGTTCCACGATCTCCGGCATGGCCTCCAGCAAGGCCCGGTCATGGCTGACGACGAGCGCGCCGCAGCGCCAGCCCGAAAGAAACGCCAGCAACTGCTCGCGGCCGGCGGAGTCGAGATTGTTGGTCGGCTCGTCAAGCAGGATGAAGTCCGGATCGTCATAGGTGAGCGCGGCCAGTCGCGCCCGCGTCAGCTCGCCGCCGGAAAGACAGGAAAGCGGGGTCGTCAGCGGATAATCGAGCGCGAACCGGGAGAGCGCCGCCTCGGCCCTCTCCTCCGCCAACCAGTCGACCGTCGCGAGCTGCTCGGCGGTTGCCCTTCCCGCCGCCGCCGCCTCAACCATGCGCAGCATCCCGCCGATCCCGAAACAATCGGCAAGCGTCGCGCCTTCGGGCGCGCGGACCGTCTGATTGAGCATGGCGAGACTGCCGGCAAGACAAACCGTTCCGGAAGTGGGTGTCACCCGACCCGCCATGATTTTCAGCAGCGTCGTCTTGCCCGCGCCGTTACGTCCGACAAGACCGGCAATGCCCGGACCGAAAACGGCATCGATATCGTTGAAAAGAGAATGGCCGTCAGCAGTGGTGAAGGACAGGCCGGAAAGCGTGATGGTGGCGTGCATGCAAAAAGTTCTCCCGTAAAGCCAGTGCGTTTGCTGTCTTCAGGTGAGAAATCATCGGCGGCACGTCCCTTCTTGATCGCGGTTACCCTCAATTACGCCTGAAGGACGGCGATTTCAAGGCGGGGCCCGCCAAATGCCCCGCGGCGAACTTTCAATTGACGCCGTCTTGTGAAAAGAAAGACCGATCGGAAACCGGAGGTAAAAACATGATCGCCATTCCCGGCTACACCAGCGACGGCGAGCGCATGGTCTTCATCATCACCGGCAAGGTCTATCACGAATGGAACGGCGAGGCGGAAGTGCATGTGATCATCGCCGCCCCGGACGAGGATACCGCCGTGCGCAACACGCTGAACGCGCTGGCAAACGAGGGCTATGCCGAAGCCGATCTCGACCAGATCGGCATGATTACCGAAATCCCCGACGAAGAACCCCACGCCTCCGCCTACCAGACGGCGCTCGAGGGCGAGGTGGCGATCGTGAAACTGTCGGCCTGAGGGGAAACGCGCCCTCGGCGGCCGGAGCAAGCTCGGCCTCCGGCAAATTCGCGCCCAGCGGGCAATCCCGCTTGCTTTATCGCGGCGCTTTGCCCACACTCCCCGGAATAAGAACAGGGGAACATCAAAGGGTTCTTCCGGCGCTTTCCGGAGGTCCCTTTACCGCCGGCAAGGACGCAGATGTCAATCAAAGCAGCGATCTACCACCTTACCCACTACAAATACGACAATCCCGTCAATCTCGGACCGCAGATCATCAGGCTGAAGCCTGCGGCCCACTCGAAGACCAAGGTCATCTCGCACTCCCTGAAAGTCACGCCGGAGAACCACTTCGTCAATCTGCAGCAGGACCCCTACGGCAACTACCAGGCGCGCTTCGTCTTTCCCGAGCCGGTGACCGAGTTCAAGATCGAGGTCGACCTCGTCGCCGACATGACCGTGTATAATCCCTTCGACTTCTTCGTCGAGGAACAGGCGACCAAATATCCTTTCGACTACGACGAGGCGATCCGCGAGGATCTGTCGATCTACATCAGGCCGGAGCCGGTGGGACCGCGGTTGAAGGCCTATATGGAAAAGCTCGACCTCTCGCCCGGCCAGGGCACGGTCGACATGATCGTCGGCATCAATGCCCGCCTGCAGCACGACGTCAACTACATCATCCGCATGGAGCCCGGCGTGCAGACGCCGGAGGAAACGCTGGAGCGGGCTTCGGGTTCGTGTCGCGACTCGGCCTGGCTTCTGGTGCAGATCCTGCGCAATATGGGCCTTGCCGCCCGCTTCGTCTCCGGTTACCTGATCCAGCTCGAGCCGGACCTGAAAGCGCTCGACGGTCCGTCCGGAACGGATCACGATTTCACCGATCTTCACGCATGGGCGGAAGTCTACCTGCCCGGCGCGGGCTGGATCGGCCTCGATGCAACCTCGGGCCTTCTGACGGGCGAGAGCCATATTCCGCTGGCGGCGACGCCGCACTACCGGTCGGCCGCACCGATCACCGGCGCAGCCGAACCCGCCGAAGTCGATTTCAC
>NZ_CFHTCS010000457.1:0-2953 GCF_984369615.1 Martelella sp.
CATGTCGGCCATCGCCCAGGCCAAAGGTTCGGCATCCGGTCGGATGGCGAGGATTGCGGTCACAAGGTCGGCGACCACGAAGGGAACGGCGCGACCGGACTGGAGTGCGGCTTCCGCCAGCTCCAGGATCGACGCGAGATCATCATTCCAAGCGATCCCCATGAGGTCGGCAAGATCTTCGACCTGTTTCACGGAAAAACCGGGTTTTCGGGCGGCGAGCCTTTTGTAGGCCAGAAACATCTTGCCCGCGGGACCGGGATCGTCGCCTGCGGCGGTGAGCAGGACGGCGTCGCGCAGCGCCGCCTCGTCCTCGTTGCGGCCGGTCAGGCGGACGGCGGCGGCGGCGCATTTCAGGGCCTGGCGATTCCGCCAGCAGCCGGCCCAGGCGGGTTCGGACCGGACGAGATCATCCAGCGATTTCAGAGCGATACCAGCCGAGAAGGCGGCATCGGCTTCGGTGGCATCACGCCCGCGCGGGCGAACCCAGCCCGGCATGGCGGCGGTGAGCATGACTGTGTTGGTAGGTGTGGCGGCGCGCGATTCCATGGCGATGAAGCTACAGGATAAGAGCGGTTCATGCCAGAGAAATCGCATATAACCGCACGGCTTGTCCTTTCCGTATTATGATTGATAATCTTGCATTATCGTTCATAATACTCATTATAGAGAAAAACCCCATTCTGAGGCCCTCAATGCCCGAAAACGACGTCGATCCGCACGCCAGCCCGTCTCTCGGCACGAGCGCCGCTTATGAATTGCAGCCGTCGGGGACGTCGGGCGCAGTGACGGGTCATCTCGCGCCGCTGTTCGAACGCGCCCGCGGTTACGTCGACGCCTCGAGCGCGGCCAACACGCGGCGCGCCTATGCCGCCGACTGGGCGCATTTCTCGAGCTGGTGCCGGCGCAAGGGGCTTGCGACCCTGCCGCCGGATGCACAGACCGTCGGGCTCTACATCACGGCGCTCGCCTCCGGCGAAGCGGCCCCGCGGGCAAAGCCAAGCGCGGTCTCCACCATCGAGCGGCGGCTGTCGGCGATCGCGTGGAACTATGCGCAGCGCGGTCTCACGCTTGATCGCCGCGACCGCCACATAACCACGGTGCTGGCCGGCATCCGCAATCGTCATGCGGCCCCGCAGCGCCAGAAGGAGGCGATCCTGCCCGAGGAACTGATCGCCATGGTCGAAACGCTCGACCGGGGAACGCTCCGCGGCCTGCGCGATCGCGCCATGCTGCTGATGGGGTTTGCCGGCGGGTTGCGCCGCTCGGAGATCGTCGCGCTCGATTGCGGGCGCGACCAGACCGATGACGGAAACGGCTGGATCGAAATCCTCGACAAGGGCATGCTGGTGACGCTGCGCGGCAAGACCGGCTGGCGCGAGGTGGAGGTCGGCCGCGGCTCCTCCGATCTCACCTGCCCGGTCCATGCCGTGGAAACCTGGCTGAAGCTCGGCAGGATCGGCCACGGCCCGCTGTTCCGCCGCGTCACCGGCAAGGGCAAGGCCGTCGGTCCCGAACGGCTAAGGGACCAGGAGATTGCCCGCCTCATCAAGAAGACCGTTCTTGCCGCCGGCATTCGCGGCGAGCTGCCCGAGGCCGAAAGGATAAAACTGTTCTCCGGTCATTCGCTGCGCGCCGGCCTTGCATCCTCGGCCGAAGTCGATGAGCGCTACGTCCAGAAACAGCTCGGCCATGCATCGGCCGAAATGACAAGGCGCTATCAGCGCAGGCGCGACCGGTTCCGCGTCAATCTCACCAAGGCAGCGGGGCTGTAATCTGCTCTACTCCGTCAAGAGTCCCACAGCGAAATCAAATTCAGCGTAAGCGGCAATCGAACCTATTGAGGCTTGGAAGCGCCACGGCATAAGCCCGTTGATCGCGCTGCTTGGCCAGCCGTCATCGAGCGCGCTGGGGCCATCAATCAGGAACCGCTGGTCAACGCGCATCGGCTTAGACGATGGTCGCCTTTTGCTCGCTCCGCCAACAAAGGCGTTTCAACCCGGCAGCGACTGAAACGGATCATGCACCGGAACGCCAAGCGGTGCGAAATGGCGGAGATTGCGGGTCAGGATCGTCAACCCGTGGGCCTTTGCAGTCGCGGCGATGGCGATATCGGCAAAGCCCGGCTGATGGGCGCGGGCGGCATCGAGGATTTCGCCTGCGGCATGGGCACAGCGAAGATCAAATGGCAGGATTTTCTCGCCATAAAGATATTCGATGCTCTGCCACCACGCCTGCAAGCGCTCTGCCTTCGTCGTCGATTGTTCCCGTTCCGCCTTGGCAATCCCGGCGCGCACCTCGGCAGCCGTTACCGTGGACAAGAAAAGCGCATCGCTTGCCCTGTCAAGCCACCCGATCAGCTCCACCTCGCCTCCGCGTTTCGACGGTGCAAGTGCCGAAATGACATTGGTATCGACGAGATACATCAAAACGCGACATCGCGTCCGGGTTCATCACTGCGCTCGGCAATCGTATCGTCCTCGCCTGGATAGGCAGCCAGAAGCCGGCCAAAACTGGGCACATGCGCGAGTTTTTCGTATTCCTCGTAGGACAAGACGACCACTTCCTTGCGACCGCGCCGCGTGATCACCGACGGCGTGCCGTGCACGGCCTGATCGACAACAGCAGAAAACGTCGCCTTTGCATCTCTGAGCTGAATTTCCCTCATTATCGTAATCCTATTTCGTAACCACTGTAGTCATACATAGTTCGTCACCAGCGTTTTCACAAGCGATGCTGCCGTCAGATGGCGACGGTTTGCCTGTTCATCATCGCGGCTTCTTCAATGAGCGTGCCAAAGCGGGCGAAATCGAGAGACCGTCATCGCCGGCGCGCTCCCCTGCCCCGTCGTCATCGGGTTTTGGCGTCTGCGTGGCGTTCCCGGCCTCGATCCTTGCCCTTAACAGCGCCATGACCATCGGCCAGACGGAGAACTGGCCATCTCTCGCCCGTTCCG
>NZ_CFHTCS010000458.1:0-2949 GCF_984369615.1 Martelella sp.
TTGTCGAGGCCGATGACCTCGCCGGTCGAGCGCATTTCCGGGCCGAGCAGCGTGTCGACGCCGGGGAACTTGGCGAAGGGGAAGACCGCTTCCTTGACCGCGATATGGTTCAGCTTGCGCGGGTTGGGGCGCTCGCCATAGGACGCGATCACATCGTTCAGCCTTTCGCCGGCCATCACGCGGGCGGCGATCTTGGCGATCGGCGCGCCGATGGTTTTGGCGACGAAGGGCACGGTGCGCGAGGCGCGCGGGTTCACTTCGAGGATATAGACCGTGCCGTCCTTGATGGCGAACTGCACGTTCATCAGGCCCTTGACGTTGAGCGCCAGCGCAAGGGCGCGGGACTGTTCCTCGAGCTCGTCCAGCACCTCCGGCGAAAGCGAATGCGGCGGCAGCGAGCAGGCGCTGTCGCCCGAGTGGATGCCGGCCTCCTCGATATGCTCCATGATGCCGGCGATGAAGACATCCTCGCCATCGCAAAGGCAGTCGACGTCCACTTCGGTGGCGTTGGTCAGGTAGCTGTCGAACAGCAGCGGGTTCTTGCCGAGCATGGTGTTGATCTGCCCGGTCTTGTCGTTCGGGTAGCGCTGCTTGATGTCCTCGGTGACGAGTTCCGGCACCACTTCCAGCAGGTAATGCGAAAGCCCCGCCTCGTTGTGGACAATCTCCATGGCCCGGCCGCCAAGCACATAGGAGGGGCGCACCACCAGCGGGTAACCGATCTCGGCGGCGACGAGGCGGGCCTGCTCGACCGAATAGGCGATGCCGTTGTTCGGCTGGTTGAGGTCGAGCTTGATCAGGAGCTTCTGGAACCGGTCGCGATCCTCGGCAAGGTCGATCATGTCCGGCGCGGTGCCGAGGATCGGGATGCCGTTCTTTTCCAGCGCTTCCGCCAGCTTCAGCGGCGTCTGGCCGCCGAACTGGACGATGACGCCGGCAAGCGTGCCCTTTTCCTGTTCCGCGCGCATGATCTCGATCACGTCTTCGGCTGTCAGCGGCTCGAAATAGAGGCGGTCGGACGTGTCGTAGTCGGTCGAGACTGTTTCCGGGTTGCAGTTGACCATGATCGACTCATAGCCGGCCTCCTTCAGCGCGAAGGCGGCATGGCAGCAGCAATAGTCGAACTCGATGCCCTGGCCGATGCGGTTCGGTCCGCCGCCGAGGATGACGACCTTCCTGGCATCGGAAATGCCGGCTTCCGAGCGGGCTTCGCCGTCAAACGGCGTCTCGTAGGTGGAGTACATATAGGCGGTCGGCGAGGCGAACTCGGCGGCGCAGGTATCGATGCGCTTGTAGACCGGGCGCACGCCGAGCTTGTTGCGCAACTGGGCGACTTCCTTGGGCCGGCCATGGGTGAGGCTTGCCAGCCGCTGGTCGGAAAAGCCCATGGCCTTCAGCATGCGCAGGTTTTCGGCATCCTGCGGCAGGCCGTGCTCGCGCACCCGCGCCTCCATGTCGACGATGGCGCGCAGCTGATCCAGGAACCACGGGTCGATCTTCGAATGTTCGTGGATCTCGCTCTGGCTGACGCCAAGACGCATGGCCTGCGCGACCATGCGCAGCCGGTCCGGCGTGCCGGTGCCGATGGCGGCGCGGATGGCATTGCTCGGCTCGCCGTTCTCGATGCCGGGAATTTCGATCTCGTCGAGGCCGGTCAGGCCGCGTTCAAGGCCGCGCAGCGCCTTCTGCAGCGATTCCGGGAAGGTGCGGCCAATGGCCATCACTTCGCCGACGGATTTCATCGCGGTGTTCAGCGTGTTTTCCGCGCCGGGGAATTTTTCGAATGCAAAGCGCGGGATCTTGGTGACGACATAATCGATAGAGGGCTCGAACGAGGCGGGAGTCGCGCCGCCGGTGATGTCGTTTTCGAGCTCGTCAAGCGTGTAGCCGATGGCAAGCTTGGCCGCGACCTTGGCGATCGGGAAGCCGGTGGCCTTGGAGGCCAGCGCCGAGGAGCGCGACACGCGCGGATTCATCTCGATGACGACGAGCCGGCCATCGGCCGGATTGACCGCGAACTGCACGTTCGAGCCGCCGGTCTCGACCCCGATCTCGCGCAGCACCGCCAGCGAGGCGTTGCGCATGATCTGGTATTCCTTGTCGGTCAGCGTGAGCGCCGGGGCGACGGTGATCGAATCGCCGGTATGCACGCCCATCGGGTCGACGTTCTCGATCGAGCAGATGATGATGCAGTTGTCCGCCTTGTCGCGGACCACTTCCATCTCATACTCCTTCCAGCCGAGCACGGATTCCTCGATCAGCACTTCGGTGGTCGGCGAGGCATCGAGGCCGCGTTCGACGATCTCGAAGAACTCGGAGCGATTATAGGCAATGCCGCCGCCCGTGCCGCCGAGCGTGAAGGACGGACGGATAATCGCGGGCAGGCCGATCGTGTCGAGCGCCTGGGCGGCGATCGCCATCGCATGCGACATGTAGCGCTGCTTGCGGTCGGTATTGCCGAGGTTCCACTGGTTCTCCAACTCGTCGAGAGCGTTGTCCAGCGCGTCGCCCGAAAGCGTCTTCTTCAGCTCGGCCCGTTTTACCTCATGCTCCTGACGGTGCTGGTCCTTGATCTCGGTGGCGTTGGCGAGCATGGACTTCGGCGTTTCGAGGCCGATCTTGGCCATCGCCTCGCGAAACAGCGCGCGGTCCTCGGCCTTGTCGATGGCATCCGGCTTCGCGCCGATCATCTCGACATTGTAGCGCTCCAGCACGCCCATGCGCCTGAGCGACAATGCGGTGTTGAGCGCGGTCTGGCCGCCCATGGTCGGCAGCAGCGCGTCGGGCCGCTCCTTGGCGATGATCTTGGCGACGACTTCCGGGGTGATCGGCTCGACATAGGTGGCGTCGGCAAGCTCCGGGTCGGTCATGATCGTCGCCGGATTGGAGTTGACCAGAATGACCCGGTAGCCCTCTTCCTTCAGCGCCTTGCAGGCCTGAGCGCCGGAA
>NZ_CFHTCS010000459.1:0-2948 GCF_984369615.1 Martelella sp.
ACTGGAAGGAAGTGATAATGAGCAAAGTCGGCGGTAACAATGGCGGTGACTCGAAGAACACGCTCTATTGTTCCTTTTGCGGCAAGAGTCAGCACGAAGTCCGCAAGCTGATCGCTGGCCCGACCGTATTCATCTGCGATGAATGCGTTGAGTTGTGCATGGACATCATCCGCGAGGAAAACAAGACCTCGATGGTGAAGTCGAGCGACGGCGTGCCGACGCCGCAGGAAATCATGGGCGTTCTGGACGAGTACGTGATCGGCCAGAGCCATGCGAAACGTATTCTCTCGGTGGCGGTGCATAACCACTACAAGCGTCTGTCGCACGCCTCCAAGAGTTCCGACATCGAACTGTCGAAGTCGAACATCCTGCTGGTCGGCCCGACCGGCTGCGGCAAGACATATCTTGCCCAGACGCTGGCCCGCATCATCGACGTGCCCTTCACCATGGCGGACGCGACGACGCTGACGGAAGCCGGCTATGTCGGCGAGGATGTCGAGAACATCATTCTGAAGCTGCTGCAATCGGCCGACTACAATGTCGAGCGCGCCCAGCGCGGCATTGTCTACATCGATGAGGTCGACAAGATTTCGCGCAAGTCCGACAATCCTTCGATCACCCGCGACGTTTCGGGCGAGGGCGTTCAGCAGGCATTGCTGAAGATCATGGAAGGCACGGTTGCCTCCGTGCCGCCGCAGGGCGGCCGCAAGCATCCGCAGCAGGAATTTCTGCAGGTCGATACGACCAATATCCTGTTCCTGTGCGGCGGCGCCTTTGCCGGCCTCGACAAGGTGATCTCCGCGCGCGGCGAACGCACGTCGATCGGCTTCGGCGCTTCGGTGAAGGCGGCCGACGACCGCAAGGTGGGCGACGTGCTGCGTGACCTGGAGCCGGAGGACCTGGTCAAGTTCGGGCTTATCCCCGAATTCATCGGTCGCCTGCCGGTGATAGCGACGCTGGAGGATCTTGACGAGGAAGCCCTGGTGCAGATCCTGACGGCGCCGAAGAATGCGCTTGTGAAGCAGTATCAGCGTCTCTTCGAGATGGAAGACGTCGAGCTGACCTTCCACGAGGACGCGCTGATGGCCATTGCCCGCAAGGCGATCGACCGCAAGACCGGCGCGCGCGGACTGCGCTCGATCATGGAGAAGATCCTGCTCGACACCATGTTCGAACTGCCGGCGATGAAGGGCGTACGCGAGGTTGTGATTTCGGACGAGGTGGTTTCGGGCACCTCCCAGCCGCTTTACATCTACACCAACCGTTCCGACGACAAGGCGAACGCTTCGGCATAGGCCTGGCGTCGGGCAGGCATGATTGGGAAGGCAGGGCAGGGTCCCTGCCTTCGTCGTTTCTGGCGGCGAACCTGATCCAACGCCTGTCCCGGCCCGTTGTTCCTTCGAAAACGGGGCAAAGGTTGAAATCGGCCTTTCAAAGCGCCACTTGTTCCGCAACAATTGAAAAGAACGCTCGGACTGTCTCCCAGCAGTCCGTCAATGCCCGGTTAACCGCCGGGCTGCCTGAAAGGAAAAAGACATGACGCAGAACGCGCCTGCAGCGGAAAATGCTGCGTTCCCGGTGTTGCCGTTGCGTGACATTGTGGTTTTCCCCCACATGATCGTTCCCCTCTTCGTCGGTCGCGAGAAGTCCATCCGCGCCCTGGAAGAGGTGATGAATGCCGACCGCCAGATCATGCTGGTCACCCAGGTCAACGCCAGCGATGACGACCCTGAACCCGATGCGCTCTATCGCATCGGCACCATCGCCAATGTGCTGCAGCTGCTGAAGCTGCCCGACGGAACCGTCAAGGTTCTGGTCGAGGGCAAGGCGCGTGCGGCCATCGGCGATGTGCGCCTGGAGAACGACTTCTACGAGGCCAATGCCGAGATGCTCGGCGAGCCGGAAGAAGATGCCGTCGAGATCGAGGCGCTGGCCCGCTCGGTGGTTTCCGAGTTCGAGAACTACGTGAAGCTCAACAAGAAGGTCTCCCCCGAGGTTGTCGGCGCGGCCGGCCAGATCGAGGACTACTCGAAGCTTGCCGATACGGTTGCCTCGCATCTGGCGATCAAGCTGACCGAGAAGCAGGAAATGCTGGAAACCACCAGCGTCAAGGGACGCCTGGAAAAGGCGCTCGGCTTCATGGAAGGCGAGATCTCCGTCCTGCAGGTCGAAAAGCGGATCCGCACCCGCGTCAAGCGGCAGATGGAGAAGACCCAGCGCGAATACTACCTGAATGAGCAGATGAAGGCCATTCAGAAGGAACTCGGCGAGGGCGAGGACGGCCGCGACGAGATGGCCGAGCTCGAAGAGCGCATCAAGAAGACGAAGTTCACCAAGGAAGCCCGCGAAAAGGCTGAAGGTGAGATGAAGAAGCTCCGCAATATGAGCCCGATGTCGGCGGAAGCGACCGTGGTGCGCAATTATCTCGACTGGCTCACTGGCCTGCCGTGGAATACCAAGTCGAAGATCAAGCGCGACCTGAAGCTTGCCGAGAAGGTGCTCGAAGAGGATCATTTCGGCCTCGAAAAGGTCAAGGAACGCGTCGTCGAGTACCTCGCGGTGCAGGCGCGCGCCAAGAAGCTGAAGGGCCCGATCCTCTGCCTCGTCGGTCCGCCCGGCGTCGGCAAGACCTCGCTTGCCCAGTCGATCGCCAAGGCGACGGGCCGTGAATATGTGCGCATGGCGCTCGGCGGCGTTCGTGATGAGAGCGAGATCCGCGGTCACCGCCGCACCTATATCGGCTCCATGCCCGGCAAGATCGTCCAGTCGATGAAGAAGGTCGGCAAGAACAATCCGCTCTTCCTGCTCGACGAGATCGACAAGATGGGCGCCGATTTCCGCGGCGATCCGTCCTCGGCCCTGCTCGAGGTGCTGGACCCGGAACAGAACTCGACCTTCATGGATCATTACCTGGAAGTCGAATATGACCTGTCCAACGTGATGTTCAT
>NZ_CFHTCS010000460.1:0-2946 GCF_984369615.1 Martelella sp.
GCGCGGCCGTCTGCGCGGCCGTAAACGACTGGCAGATCGACAAGTGGCTGGCGCCCGAACCGCGCCTGAAAGGCGGCATTTCCATTGCCCAGGAAGACGCCGAAGCCTCGGTGCGCGAGATCGAGGAACGCGTCAAGGACAAGCGCTTCGCCCAGCTGCAGTTCGTGCCGCGCAGTCTGGAGCCGGCCGGCCGCAAGCGCTACTGGCCGATCTACGAACTCGCCGAGGCGCACGACCTGCCGATCGCGGTTCATCCGGCGGCAACCGGCTGGCATGCCAATACCGGCGCGGGCTGGGCGTCCTTTTACGTCGAGGAGCATTATGCCTTCTCCCATTCGGTCCAGACCATCCTGATCTCGATGATCTTCGAGGGCGTGTTCGACCGCTTTCCGAAGCTCAAACTGGTGCTGGTGGAGGGCGGCTTCGCCTGGCTGCCATCGCTGATGTGGCGCATGGACAGGGAGTGGGAGCGCATGCGCGGGGAGGTGCCGCATGTGAAGCGCCGCCCCTCGGACTATATCCGCCGCAATGTCTGGATCACCACGCAGCCGATCGAGGAGCCGCCGAATGTCCGGCACATGAACAACCTCCTTCAGTGGATCGGGGCGGACCGGCTGATGTTCTCGACCGATTATCCGCACTGGGACTTCGACCATCCGGACCGGGCTTTCCGCGTCGGGCTCAGCGAAGAGGCAAAGCGCGGCATCATGCGCGACAACGCGCTTGCCGTTTACGGGCTGGGTTGAGGAGAAGCCATGACCGATCACATCATCTGCAAGGTCGACGAAATTCCGGAAGGCAAGGCCAGAAGGGTCGAGGTCGCCGGCCGCGTCATCGCCATCTTCAATCTCGGTGATCGCTTCGCGGCGATCACCAACAAGTGCCCGCATGAGGGCGCGGAACTCTGTCACGGCCGGGTTGCCGCCCTCGTCAACGCCGATGGTCCCGGCGCCTACCGCACCGAGGACGAGAAGATCATGGTGCGTTGCCCCTGGCATGGCTGGGAGTTCGATCTCGAGAACGGCCGTTCCTACTGTGATCCGAGCCGGATGCGGGTGAAGATCTTCGACGTCAAGGTCACGCCGGGTGAGAGCCTGGCGGAAGGGCCTTATCGCGCCGAGGTCTTCGAGGTTCGCACAGAGGATGATTATGTCGTCCTTACCATTTGAAAACGAGCGCTTGCCCGTGTTCCCGCTTATGGGCGGGTGCCAGTGCGGGGCGCTCAGATACCGGGTGAGCGGGGCGCCGCTCACCTTCTATCTCTGCCATTGCGCAAGTTGCCAGCGCCAGTCGGGCAGCGCGTTCGGCGAAAGCCTGATGTTTGCCTGCGAGGACCTGACGCTGGACGGCACGCCGCAAGAGCGCTGGACCACTGGCGGCTCGGGCGTGCCGATCCGCCAGACCTTTTGCGGGACGTGCGGGGTGCGGCTGACCCATCAGCGCAAGGAAAGTCCGGTTCTGGTGGTCAAGCCCGGCACGCTCGACGATCCGTCCTGGCTTTTTCCGGCGGCGGAGATCTTCACCGCCTCCCGCCAACCCTGGCTCTCGCCGCTTCCCGGCGTGGCGCAATATCTGGAAGGTCCGGACATGGACCGGCTTAAGGACGACTGGGCGCGGTGGATCGCCGGACATGAGGAGGCCGGCCGATGAGCGGCATCGTGGTCGTGGGCGCGGGTCAGGCCGGCCTGGCACTGGCGGCGAAGCTGCGCGCCGAGGGCTATCACGGCCCGCTGAAGCTTCTCGGCGAAGAGGCCTGGCCGCCCTATCAGCGCCCGCCGCTTTCGAAGAAATTCCTGCTGGGGGAATTGGCGCGGGAGCGCCTCTATTTGCGCTCAAGGGATTTCTACGGTGAGCACGACATTGATTTGAGGCTCGGCGCGCGTGTCGAGGCGATCGACCGGCGCGCGAAGAAGGTGCGTTTCGGCGATGAGGTTCTTGCCTATGACAGGCTGGTGCTGACGACGGGCGCTTGTCCCCGGCGCCTGCCGGCGACGATCGGCGGCGACCTCGGGAACGTTTTCACCCTGCGCGGGATTGACGATGTCGATGCCATGGCGCCGCTTTTTGTACCCGGCGCGCGGCTTCTGGTGGTGGGCGGCGGCTATATCGGCCTGGAGGCGGCAGCCGTTGCGGCGCGCGCGGGCCTCAAGGTGACGCTGATCGAAAGCGGTCCGCGCATTCTCGGCCGCGTCGCGGCGGAAGAGACGGCGGGCTATTTCCGCACGCTTCACCGCGAAAACGACGTTGATCTGCGGGAGGGAACGGGGCTTCGCCGGCTTCTCGGCGACAACACTGTGGAGGCGGCGGAACTGGCCGACGGCACGACGGTTTCCGTCGATCTGGTGATTGTCGGCATCGGCGTCACGCCCGCGACGACGCTTGCCGAGACGGCAGGTCTGCCGGTCGAAAACGGCATCGCCACGGATGCATTCGGCCAAACGGCCGACCCGTCGATCTTCGCCGCCGGCGATTGCGCCAGTTTTCCATATGCGGGCGGCAGGCTTCGGCTGGAGAGCGTGCAGAACGCCATCGAACATGCCGAATGCGTGGCGAAGAACCTGCTGGGCGCTGAAAACCCCTACCGGCCCGAGCCCTGGTTCTGGTCGGATCAGTATGAGGTCAAGCTGCAGATCGCAGGGCTTAATACCGGCTATGACCGCGTCGTGGCGCGCAAGGGAGAGCGGGAAGGTTCGGCCTCGCACTGGTATTTTGCCGGCCGGCGCTTCATCGCCATCGACGCGATGAACGATCCGCGCGCCTACATGACCGCAAGGCGGTTGCTTGCGGCGGGGGCAAGCCCCGATCCCGACCATCTGGCTGCGGCCGATCTGAAGACGCTGGCCGCAGCATGAGATCCCTGGACACAGGAGAAACCCGAAATTGGTGAAGATCATCTGGACGCCTCGAATTACCCCGGCTTGAGCCCTTTGTGACAAGAATTCCGGT
>NZ_CFHTCS010000461.1:0-2934 GCF_984369615.1 Martelella sp.
TGAACGGCCACCTGCAGGGCCTGCCGTTGTCGATCACCGGCCGTTTGCCATGGTTCAACCAGACGACCTTCGAGAAGGCAGGTCTCTCGATCCCGACGACCTGGGCGGAACTCGAGGAAGCCGGCAAGGTGTTCAAGGAAAAGCTCGGCGACGACTACTATCCCTATGAGGCGACCGGTACCGACGGCCTCGACGCCCGTCTTCTGATGACGGCCTATCTCACCCAGAAGACCGGCAAGACGATGATCGATCCGGAAACGCTGGAGTTCAACTACTCCATGGACGAGATGGTCGACGCGCTGAACATGTACAAGCGTTACACAGACGAAGGCGTGATCATTCCCTGGCCGAAGGTCGCGGCCGGCGGCAATCTGGTTCTGCATGAAAACCCGGCCTGGGCCGATGGCCACATCGCGGGCACCTATCAGTGGGATACGGTCTATTTCAAGATTTCCGACCCGCTGCAGGAAGGCCAGGTTCTGGTTCCTTCCAAGATCCTGCTGGCCGAAGGCGCCACCAATGACGGCGTCTACCGCAAGCCGTCCATGCTGTTTTCGATCTCGCGCAATTCCGACAATCAGGAAGCGGCCGCCGAAGTGGTCAATTGCCTCCTGAACGACGAGGGCGCGATCGACATTCTCGGCACGACCCGCGGCATTCCGGCTTCCAAAAAGGCGTTCGATCAGCTGACGGCTGCCGGCGCCATCGAGCAGGAACAGATCGACGCGCACCAGATCATTCTGGATGCGACCGGTCCGACGATCTCCCCCTATTTCGAGCATCCGCAGATCGCCTCGGCGATCGGCGATACGCTCGAAGAGTTCGCCTATGGCCAGATCGACGCCGAAACGGCCGCCGATGACATCATCTACAATGTCAACGACGTGCTGGACCGCGTCCGCAACTAACCAAGCCTTCCGGGGGCGGCGCTTCTTGCCGCCGCCCCCTCTTTCCCAAATCCTTTTTGGACGATTGTGATGACTGCCATCGAGCTGCTCGCTGTCTCGGCGAGGACGGTGACCTTTGCTGTCTTTTCCGGCGAGAACAAATATTTCCTCAAGGCGCCCGTTTCCTGGCGGCTTGCAATGGAGAGCACCGATGAAACGGTGGCCGAAGGCGTGAGCGAGCGCACGGTGTTCTCGATCAACGGCCTTGAGCCGCACACCGCCTATCGTCTGGTTGCGGGCGGAGAAGTCTTCGATTTCGTGACAGGAAACGAAAGCGCATTCGTCGATGTTGCCGCCTGCGGCGCAAGCCTGCAATCGGAAAACAATGCCCCCGCGCTGCAGAAGGCGATCGATGGCCTGCCCGAGGGCGCGACGCTCCGTTTCGGTCCGGGTGTGTGGAAGAGCGGCCCGCTTTTCCTGAAATCCGGCCTGACGTTGCAGCTCGATGCCGGCGCCGTGCTTTATGGCATTGCCGACCGCGACCAGTACCCGATCCTGCCCGCCCGTGACGAAGACGGCCGCGTGCTCGGCACCTGGGAAGGCGTGGCAGAGGCCTGCTACGCCAGCCTGCTGACCGCCGTCAACGCGTCCGGCATTGCCATTGTCGGCGGGGGCGTCATCGATGCCGGCGGTGACCGCGGCGACTGGTGGAGCTGGCATAAGGAAACCCGCAATGGCGCGCGCCGTCCGCGCAGCCTGTTCTTCAACCGCTGCGAACATGTCACGGTCACCGGCGTCACCGTCCGCAACTCCCCGGCCTGGATGGTCCACCCGGTCTTTACACGCGACATGCTCGTTGCCGATGTGAAGATCGAGAGCGATCCGGATTCACCCAACACCGATGGCTTCGATCCGGAATGCTGCGAAAATGTCCGCATGCGCGGCATCCGCTTCTCCGTCGGCGACGACTGCATCGCCATCAAGGCGGGCAAGCGCGATCCGAAAGGCGGTCTCGACGGCCCGACGCGCAATATCCGCATCGAAAACTGCTTCATGGAACGCGGCCATGGCGGCGTCGTCATCGGCTCGGAAATGAGCGGCACGGTTTCCGGCGTCACCGTAGCGCGCTGCGAGATGCGCGATACGGATCGCGGCCTTCGCGTAAAGACCCGGCGCGGACGCGGCGGCTTCGTTTCCCGCATCCTGGTTGAGGATTGCGACATGGACAATGTCGTCAGCCCCTTTGTGATGAACGCCTTCTATTTCTGCGACGCCGACGGCAAGTCGGACTATGTCCAGTCGCGCGATCCGCACCCTGCCAGCGCGGTGACGCCGCGCATGTCGGACATCACCTTCCGCCGCATCGTCGCGCGCAATGTCCACACCGCCGCTGCCGCCTTTTACGGCCTGCCGGAAATGCCGATCGAGAATGTAACGATCGAGGACTATACCGTCTCCTATGCGCCGGACGCCGAAGCGCAGCCGCCGGTCATGGCCTGCCATATCGACCCGGTGCGCCATGGCGGCATCATTGCCGAGAACGCGGCCGTTACCGCCAGGAATGTCGTTTTCGTCAGGGAAGGGGCGGAAGAGCCCTATTACCGTCAGGCGCTTCTGCGCTATTGCGACGAATATGCCGCCGACTATCGCGCCTATAAGGGCGGGGCGCTCTGCTATGAGGATGGCTGCCTCTATCGCGGGCTGATCGCGCTTTACGAGGCGACCGGCGAAGTGCGCTGGTTCGATCATCTCGTCCGCCACATCAGCGCGCAGGTCGATGAAGACGGCGTGATGAACGGCTACGCGGCCGAGGATTTCAATATCGACAACATTTTGTCCGGCCGAGCCCTGGTGTGGCTGGCGCGGCGCACCGACGATCCGCGCTACCGCAAGGCCGCCGATGGGCCCGCGGCTCGTGCGTGCGGGCTCGCTGTGTGCCCGGGCGGCGCGCGGGGCGCGGGAATCGGGCGTGAGGCGGGTGCGAGGCGGCGCTCGGCGCGGGTGCGAGGCGGCGCTCGGCGGTGCATCTCGGCGGGGCCGGGCGAGG
>NZ_CFHTCS010000462.1:0-2910 GCF_984369615.1 Martelella sp.
TTCCTTCAGTGTGTTTGGTTCGAACTGGGTCGAAATTTCATAAACAGCGAAAAACCGCCTCAAGCGGCTTCGTCCTTCGTGGCGTAGGCGTTGAGCACGCGGGCAAGCTGGCTTGCCGGTGCAGAAGCAATCGTCGCGATACGCGTTGCCGGGGTCTGGATCATACCAACCAGCTTCGCACGCAGCTCGTCCAGCGAAGGCATCGTCGCAAGCGACTTGACGCCCTCGGCATCGAGCACGGTTGCCCCCATGGCGCCGCCGATGACAACGAGCTTGTCGTTGGTCTTGGCGAAATCCATGCAGACCTTCGGAGCCGTCACCGGGTCATCGCAATAAGCGATGAGCGTCTGACCTGTGAACAGGTCAGCCATTCCCTCGGACTCCGTACCCTGAAGGGCAATCCTGGCCAGGCGGTTCTTCGCGACTTTGACAGTGCCGCCCGCTTGACGCATCTTCGAACGAAAATCGTTCATCTGCGCGACGGTGACACCGGCATAGTGGGCCACGACAACCGAACCGGAAGCCTTGAAGACTTCGTTCAGTTCCGTGACGAATTCGCGTTTTTCCGCTCTTTCCACTGCCTATCTCCAGTTGACAGGACCATTGACGGACCTGTCGGTTGCCTTTGCCGCAAGGGACTTGATTTGACCCAAGATCCCAAGCGACGCTCGAGGATCCTGCCCCCTTCGGCGCGCGATTTCTCAAGCACCTAGGCACACCAGGTTCGAACCGAACTAAACCGCGGTAGGCTTGACCGCCAGCGGTAAAATTGGGTCTCACCCGTCTCATGCAGGCATTGAATTAAGGTTGCCCACCTGCAATCTCGGACAGGAAACCGGGATTTTCGTCCCGGCTGTTTTCCGGGCCCTGGAGCCCGGAAACTTTTCACCGGAAAGCAATCGCTTCCGGAAACTCAAAACTTAAGCGTTGACCGACGAGAAGTCGATCTTGACGCCCGGGCCCATCGTCGACGACAGCGCGACGCGCTTGACGTAGTTGCCCTTGGCGCCGGCCGGCTTTGCCTTGACCACGGCATCGGCGAAGGCGCGGATGTTTTCTTCCAGCGCGCTGGCATCAAACGAGGCCTTGCCGACGCCGGCATGCACGATGCCGGCCTTTTCGACGCGAAACTCGACAGCGCCGCCCTTGGAGGCTTCGATGGCCGCCTTGACGTCCATCGTCACGGTGCCAACCTTCGGGTTCGGCATCATGCCGCGGGGGCCAAGCACCTTACCGAGACGGCCGACGAGCGGCATCATGTCCGGGGTCGCGATGCAGCGATCGAAGTCGATATTGCCGGCCTGGACCTGCTCGACGAGATCTTCCGCGCCGACAATGTCCGCACCGGCTTCCCTGGCTTCATCAGCCTTCGGGCCGCGGGCGAACACGGCAACGCGAACGCTCTTGCCCGTGCCGTTCGGCAGGTTGACGACGCCGCGAACCATCTGGTCGGCGTGACGCGGGTCAACGCCGAGGTTCATCGCGATTTCGATGGACTCGTCGAACTTGGCGACAGCCCGTTCCTTGACCATCTGGACGGCCTCGGAAAGCGGGTAGAGCTTGTTGACGTCGATGCCCTCGCGGGTCTTCTGGATACGCTTTGCAATCTTCGTCATGGCAATCAACCCGTCACTTCCAGGCCCATGGCGCGGGCAGAACCCTCGACCATGCGCATTGCGCCTTCGATATCGGCGGCGTTCAGGTCGCTCATCTTGGCTTCCGCGATCTTGCGGACCTGCTCGGAAGAGATCGAACCGGCGCTCGCCTTGCCCGGGGTCTTGGAACCCGACTTGATCTTCGCTTCCCGCTTCAGGAAGTAGGAGACCGGGGGCTGCTTCATGACGAAGGTAAAGGACTTGTCCTGGTAATAGGTGATGATTACCGGGATCGGCATGCCCTTTTCCATTTCCTGCGAGGCGGCATTGAACGCCTTGCAGAATTCCATGATATTGATGCCGCGCTGACCAAGCGCCGGACCGATCGGCGGGGACGGGTTTGCCGAACCTGCCGGGACCTGCAACTTGAGCTGGCCTGCAACTTTCTTAGCCATTACTCTGCCTTTCTCATCTCGGACCGGCGGGCCGGCCCATCATGCCGGCACCTGCCGGCGGCTGCGGTTGCGTGGTGCGGGATTGATGGACACCGGCTAAGCGCCCTGCCCTTCCACGCGAAATTGCCCCGAGGGGCAAAAGCTCAAACTTTTTCGACCTGGGCGTATTCCAGCTCGACCGGCGTTGCGCGGCCGAAGATCGAAACCTCGACCTTCAGGCGGGCGCGTTCCTCGTCGACATCCTGGACGACGCCGTTGAACGACGCGAACGGGCCGTCGGACACGCGGACATTCTCGCCGATCTCGAAGGATACGGTCGCCTTCGGGCGCTCGACGCCCTCCTGGACCTGACCGAGAATGTGCTCGGCCTCGGAGTCCGGGATCGGAACGGGCTTCTGGTCGCTGCCGAGAAAACCGGTTACCCGCGGCGTGTTCTTGATCAGGTGGAAGACCTCGTCATTGAGGTCCGCCCGCACCAGAACATAGCCGGGAAAGAACTTGCGTTCCGAATCGACCTTGCGGCCGCGACGGACTTCAACGACCTTTTCGGTCGGAACGAGGATACGATCGAAGAAATGATCGAGGCCCTTCTGCTTGGCCTTCTCCTCGATTGCCTCGGCCACCTTCTTCTCGAAGTTGGAATAGGCATGAACAATATACCAGCGCATCGCCATAGTGCTTCTCCCCTTTTCCCGATCAGGCGCCGAGATTGAGGACGAAATTCATCGCCAGGCTCATCAGCTGATCAGCCGCGAAGAAGAAGAACGCTGCCACGACAACCATCACCATGACCATGAGAGTCGAGATCACAGTTTCGCGCCGGGAAGGCCAAACGACTTTGGCCGTCTCAGCGCGCACTT
>NZ_CFHTCS010000463.1:0-2908 GCF_984369615.1 Martelella sp.
ATCCTGCTGCTTGACGAGGTCATGGCGGGACTGACCACGGTGGAGACGGGCGCAATGCTCGACCTGCTGCGCAATCTCGCGGCGGACGGGCTTTCCGTGCTGCTGATCGAACACAACATGCATGCGGTGATGAGCGTTTCCGACCGCATCGTCGTGCTGCATCACGGCGTCAAGATCGGCGACGGCCTGCCTGCCGATGTCGCAGCCGACCCGGCGGTGATTGCGGCCTATCTGGGAGGGGACGATGACTGATATCCTTGAAATTCGACAACTCCATTCCGGTTATGGCGATATCCGCATTCTGGAAGAGATCTCGCTGTCGGTTGCAGCCGGCGAGATCGTCAGCATTCTCGGCGCCAACGGCGCGGGCAAGACCACGCTGATCCGCACGGTCATGGGCACCTTGCCCGCAACGTCCGGCGAGATACGGTTCATGGGCGAGGTCATATCCGGAAAGCCCGCCCACCAGATCGCCCGGCTCGGGATCGCCCAGGTGATGGAGGGCCGCCGGCTGTTCCCGCACATGAATGTTGAGGAAAACCTGTTCGTCGGCGGCGACATCCTGAAAGACGGGAGCAAGACCCGCAGCAATCTCGAGTGGATCTATTCGCTGTTTCCGCGCCTGAAGGAAAGGCGGCGCCAGCTCGCGCGTTCCTTCAGCGGCGGCGAACAGCAGATGCTGGCAATCGGCCGCGCGCTGATGACCTCGCCGAAACTGCTCCTGCTCGATGAGCCCTCCATCGGCCTTGCCCCGGTCATGGTCAAGGACATCTTCGCCAAACTGCCGGCGATCAATAGCGAGGGCGTGACGATCCTGCTGGTGGAACAGGACGTGAAACGATCGCTCAAGCTCGCATCGCGCGGCTATGTCATCGAGCACGGCCGGATCGTGATGGCCGGCACCAGCGAACACCTTCTCGACGATGACGGCCTGCGCAAGGCCTATCTGGGACTTTGAGGTAAACCATGCTGACACTTTCCGACGCGCTTGCCGCCAATGCCGTCAAATGGCCGGACGCCGTCTGCCTTGCCGATGCGCACCGGCAGTTCACATTTGCAGAATTGCATGCGCGGACAAACCGGCTTGCCAACGGCCTTCTCGCCATGGGGGCCCGACCGGGCGACGCCATAGCCGTCTATGCGCGCAATTCGATCGAATATATGGAGCTCTTCCATGTCGCAGCCCTGCTCGGCATGCGCCTCGTCACGCTCAATTTCTGGCTCAGAACCACGGAAATGGCCGTGTTGCTGGAACACTCGGATGCCCGCTTCCTGGTGATCGGAGAAAGCGCGCAGAACGAGATCGCGGCCAACCGGGCCCTGTTTCCCAAGGTCGAGCGTGTTCTGGTGATCGGAGACCCGGTGATCGGCGATGCGCTTTCATGGGCAGGTCTCGCGGAAGGCTCGTCCGATGCCGAGCCGGCGATAACGGTCGCCCCGCAGGCGCCGTACTGGATGATGTACACCTCCGGCACGACCGGAAACCCGAAGGGTCTCCATCGCTCCTTCCAGCGCACGGCAATGTGCATCTGGGCCGGCATTATCGAGTTCGGCTACACACGCCACGACCGTTTTCTGGCGCTTTCGCCGTTCTTCCACGGGGTGCATTTCATGCCCATGATGGTGCTGCAGGCCGGCGGCAGCATCTATATCGAACCGGAATTCAACGCAGCGCGCGTGCTCGAGACCATCGAGACGCAAGGGATCACGGCCACCTTCATGGTGCCGACCATGCTGAACCTCTTGCTGCAGGAGCCGCGTTTCGGCGAAACCGATTTTTCCGCATTGCGTTCGGTGGTCACGGGCGGGGCGGCGCTGTCGACTGCAACCAAGACCCGGATGCTGGAGGCGATGGGGCCGGTGCTCCATGAATTCTACGGCGCCAGCGAAAGCGGCTTCATTACGGTTCTGCACCCGCAAGACCAGTGGCGCAAGGAGCGCTGCTGCGGCCAACCCTGTTTCGGCGCCGAAGTCCAGATCCGCGACGAGCAGGGCCGCCCCCTTCCAGCCGGCGAAATCGGCGAGGTGTTCTCGCGCTGCGAAGGCCGTTTCGACGCCTACTACAAGGACGAGGCCCGCACCGCCGCTGTTCTCGACAATGGCTGGTTCACCGCCGGCGATCTCGGCCGGATGGATAAGGAGGGCTTCGTCTATATCGTCGACCGCAAATCCGATCTGATCATCAGCGGCGGCGAAAATGTCTATCCGCGTGAAATCGAAGACGTGCTCTCAAGCCACCCCGGCATTCTGGAATGCGCGGTGGTCGGCATGCCGGATCCGGTCTGGGGCGAAATGGTCGTGGCTGTCATCGTGCGCGACGGCGAGCCGGGGCCGACCGCCGAGGAGGTGATCGCCCACTGTTCCAGGCGGCTCGCCGGCTTCAAGCGCCCCCGCCGGGTCGAATTCGTTTCCTCTCTCCCGAAAAATGCTTCCGGCAAGATCCTGAAGCGCGAACTGAAGAATAACCTTTAGCATACCAGGAGTTCAATCAATGCAGGTTCATATCGATTTCCAGAAGCGTCTCGCGCGCTTCCAGTCCATGCTGCGCGAACAGGGTGTCGACGTCCTCGTCGGGACGCGTCTGAAAACCGTCACCCACATCTCCGGCGGCTTCGTGCCGTGGCGCAGCGTCGTGATCGTTCCGGCCCAAGGCGAGATCCAGCTGATCACGGTCAATATGGATGCGCCGCGTATTCTCGCCGAGGGCTGGCTCGAGAATGTCGTCGGCTATGGCCGCCATTCGATGATCGAGATGGCCGTGCGCCGTATCCGCGAACTCGGCCTGCATACCGGTCGGGTGGCCGTCGAGGACGGTTATTCCTGGTATCTGCCCGAAGGCATGATCACCAGACATGAATACGCGACGCTCGAGGCCGCCTTGCCCGAGGCCGAACTGACCAACCTGACC
>NZ_CFHTCS010000464.1:0-2905 GCF_984369615.1 Martelella sp.
CCGAAGAGCTCTTCGACAGCGGCCTTGATCTCGGGCTTGCTCGCATTCTTGGCAACGCTGAAGACAACCTGGTTATTGTCCGAAACCAGCGTCGACTTCTCGGTGATGACCGGCGAAACGATCACGTCGTAATGGCGGATATCGCTCATTTGAACCGCTCCTCCAGAGCTTCGACTGCGGACCTGGAAAGCACGAGCTTTCCGCGGCGCAGAATGTCGTAAACATTGATGCCCTGAACCGGCAGAACATCGATATTCGGAATGTTACGGGCGGCAAGCTTGAAGTTGCCGTCGACTTCCGAGCCGCCGATGATCAGAGCGTTTTCCAGGCCGAGGCCGGCGAACTGGGCGAGAAGCGCCTTGGTCTTGGCTTCCTTGGCGACGAGGTCATCGACAATGATGATGTTCTCGCCCTTGGCCTTGGCCGAAAGCGCATGCTTCAGGGCCAGCGCGCGAAGCTTCTTCGGCAGGTCATGCGCATGGTCGCGAACAACCGGGCCGTGGGCGCGACCACCGCCGCGGAACTGCGGCGCACGCTTGGCGTGGTGGCGGGCATTGCCCGTGCCCTTCTGCTTGTACATCTTGGCGCCGGTCAGAGCGACTTCCGAACGGCCCTTGACCTTGTGGCTGCCCTGGCGCTTCTTGGCCAGCTGATAGCGAACCATGCGGGCGAGGATGTCTTCGCGCGGTTCCAGGCCGAAGATCTCGTCCTTCAGGCTGACCTTGCCGGCGTCCTTGCCCTCAAGTGTTTTGACGGTGAGATCCATTACTCGGCTCCATTGGTTTCAGCCGCGCGCAGGCCGGCAGGCCGCGGCGCATTTTCAGGCACACCGGACTTCACAGCGTCGCGAACCGTGATCCAGGCGCCCTTGGAACCGGGGACGGCTCCCTTGACGAGGATCAGACCGCGCTCTTCATCGGTGCGGACGACTTCGAGGTTCTGGGTGGTGACGCGGGTCTGGCCCATGTGACCAGCCATCTTCTTGCCCTTCCAGACCTTGCCCGGATCCTGGTTGGAACCGGTCGAACCATGCGAACGGTGCGAGATCGAGACACCGTGGGTGGCGCGCAGGCCGCCGAAGTTGTGGCGCTTCATCGCACCGGCAAAACCCTTACCGATCGTGGTGCCGGTCACGTCGACGAGCTGACCCGACACGAAATGGCCGGCCGTCAGTTCGGCGCCGATCTCGAGCAGGTTGTCTTCCGAAACGCGGAACTCGACCAGCTTGGCCTTGGGTTCGACAGAGCCCTTGGCGAAATGGCCGCGCAGCGCCTTCGACGTGTTCTTGACCTTCGAACGGCCCGCACCGAGCTGAACAGCCGTATAGCCGTTTTTGTCTTTCGTGCGCGTTGCAACGACCTGGCAGCCGTCCATTCGCAAAACTGTTACCGGGATATGCTCTCCTGCGTCATTGAAGACGCGGGTCATTCCCACCTTCTGTGCTATTACACCTGAACGCATCGGTTCGTTCCTTTTAGAGTTCCGGCCAGGCCCTTGCGGTCCCGGCGTGTCTCCGTTTGGGACGTCATGCGCATCGCATCAAAGCGCGCGCAGCGATTGGTCCCGTTTAATTATCCCTACCCTGAAAAATCAGAGCTTGATTTCAACGTCGACGCCGGCAGCCAGATCGAGCTTCATCAGAGCATCGACCGTCTGGGGGGTCGGATCGACAATGTCGAGCAGGCGCTTGTGGGTGCGCATTTCAAACTGCTCGCGGCTCTTCTTGTCGATGTGCGGACCACGGTTGACCGTGAACTTCTCGATCCGGGTCGGCAGCGGAACCGGACCGCGCACATTCGCGCCGGTACGCTTGGCCGTGGAAACGATCTCACGCGTGGAGGCATCAAGGATCCGGTGATCAAACGCCTTCAGGCGGATGCGGATATTCTGGCCGTTCATGCGACTCGTCCTTGTCTTCTTCTTCTTCCCGCCTTCTCGTCATCGATCAGGCGCATTCGTTGAACTTCGACCGCTCTCTTCAATCTTCAAAAGTAGGGACAGGTTGCCCCGTCCCTACCTCGCAATCAAAGTGCCTGTCGCGCGTCGATTACTCGACGATCGATGCCACGATGCCGGCGCCGACGGTGCGGCCGCCTTCGCGGATGGCGAAGCGCAGCTTTTCTTCCATCGCGATCGGCACGATCAGTTCGACGTCAACCGTGACGTTGTCGCCCGGCATCACCATTTCCGTGCCTTCCGGAAGCGTGACGACGCCCGTCACGTCCGTCGTGCGGAAGTAGAACTGCGGACGGTAGTTGGTGAAGAACGGCGTGTGGCGGCCGCCCTCATCCTTCGTCAGGATGTAGGCTTCTGCCTTGAACTTCGTGTGCGGCGTCACCGAACCCGGCTTGCAGAGAATCTGGCCACGCTCGACCTGGTCGCGGTTGATGCCGCGGATCAGAGCGCCGATGTTGTCGCCGGCCTGGCCCTGGTCGAGCAGCTTGCGGAACATTTCAACGCCGGTCACCGTCGTCTTCTGCGTCGGCTTGATGCCGACGATCTCGACTTCCTCGCCAACCTTGACAATGCCGCGCTCGACGCGACCGGTCACGACCGTGCCGCGGCCGGAAATCGAGAACACATCCTCGATCGGCATCAGGAAGGGCTGGTCAACCGGACGCTCGGGCGTCGGGATGTAGTCGTCGACAGCGGCCATCAGCGCGCGGATCGCGTCTTCGCCGATTTCCTTGTTGCTGTCTTCCAGAGCGGCAAGCGCCGAGCCCTTGATGATCGGGATTTCGTCGCCGGGGAACTCGTAGGAGTCCAGCAGTTCGCGCACTTCCATCTCGACGAGCTCGAGAAGCTCCTCGTCGTCAACCTGGTCAACCTTGTTGAGGAAAACCACGATCCCCGGAACGCCAACCTGACGGGCAAGCAGGATGTGCTCGCGGGTCTGCGGCATCGG
>NZ_CFHTCS010000465.1:0-2902 GCF_984369615.1 Martelella sp.
TGGTCTTCCGGCACCATTTCGATCCCGTGGGCCGTCATCTGGGCGTCGAGCGCGGCGAGATAATAGCCGGCCGTATAGGGACCCTTGAAGCGATAAAGCGTCTGCCAGACGTCGAGCGAGCCCCAGTCCTCGTCGGCGTCGATGAATTCCTCACGCGCCGTGGTCGCCTCGAATTCGGGGACCGCAGCGGCAGCCGTCGCCAGCAGTTCAGCCGTCACACCCGAATAGCTGGCAGCGGCATCGGGATTGGCGATCAGGTCGCCGTAAAGCGCCGCATAGACAGGGTTCCACGGCTCTTCTTCCGTCGGGCTGTCTTCGTCTTCCGTTTGAATGACATTGGCAAAGCCGGCATAGATCTCGGCCGTGCGCGGCAGGGCTTCCTTGGCCGCCTCCGAGACGACGAATGCAGGTTCCGCTGCGCTATCATCGCCGGCAGCGGCCCATTCGGCCTGCGCCGCGATCCAGTCTTCGGAGGCCATCAGGGAAACCCATGTGGCGGGCTCGACCCAGGCCTCGTTCAGGTCCTCAAACTGTTCGGTAAAAATCTCGCCGAAATCGTCGACGCGACGGCCCGTCTTGCGGAACAGGCTCGACATGCCGGTCATCTCATAGTTCAGCCGCGAGCCGAGCCTCGTGTGCTGTTTGCGCTCCGCAGCAATGATCAGGTCATCGCGCAGCGCGGCAAACACGAATTCATCGGGCAGTTCGCCTGAAGCCGGGTCCCAGCTTTCAAGCGCCGTCACGGTGCGCGGCAGCGTTTCGGGAACGATCTCGTTCTGAACGGAGCGGAACAGCATGTCCACGATCGGCGCGGCAAAGGAAACCAGCACGAACAGCAGGAGCGGCGCGATGAGTATGAGTGCGCGCATCTTCTGGCGGCGCAGTGCCTTTGCAAAGCTCGCCTTCAGCGGCTTGCCGTCGGAGGTCGTCAGCTTCTCCGCCGTGTTGGAGGTCGTGTCGCTCATGGTCCCCGCTTCTTTTGCTGGTTCGGCCTTCGGCCATCATGCTCGACCGTCTGATGCGGCCTTGGTCCGTTGTCGGTGCGGAAGGGCCGGAGCCGGCCCTTCCACGATATCGTCAGCGAAAAGCGTGCTTACTGCACCAGCCATGACTGGAACTTGGCGTCCAGGTCATCGCGGTAGTCAGCCCACCATTCGTAGTTGTAGACGAAGACGTTCTCGGCGTTCTCCGGAGCGGTCGGCATGTGCGGACCCATCTCGACGCCGAGTTCGGCATGCTTGCCGACGAGCGGAGCCGAAGAGTTACGGGCCGGACCATAGGAGATGTAGGCCGCCTGGTCGGCAAGACGCTGGGTGTCGGTCGCGAACTTGACGAAGTCCTTGACCATGGCGAGGCGATCTTCCGGCAGGCCGGCCGGAATGATCCAGCCGTCGAGGTCGAACACCTGCGCATCCCAGAGCATCTTGAAGGGCTGGTCTTCTTCAACGATCGCGGAGAACCAGCGACCGTTATAGGAGGAACCCATGACGATTTCGCCGTCGGCGAGCAGCTGCGGCGGCTCGGCGGCGGCCGACCACCAGATCACGTCGTCCTTGATGGTGTCGAGCTTGGCGAAGGCGCGATCCTGGCCTTCCTCGGTTTCGAGCACGTCATAGACGTCTTCCTTGGCAACGCCGTCGCAGATCAGCGCCCATTCCATGTTATTGATCGGCCGCTTTTCGAGCGAACGCTTGCCGGGATAGGTCTCGGTATCGAACATGGCGCAGATCGATTCCGGTTCCGGGGCGCCTTCCGGCAGCAGATCCGGACGGTAGGCGGCGGTGGTGGAGTAGACGATCTGCGGAATGAAGCAATCGGAGACGATCAGATCGCCGAAATCTTCCGAAGCCGGCGTGCCGTCGGGCGCATCGGCCAGGAGCTCGTCCGGGTCATACTCCATGGCAAGGCCCTCGTCGCAAAGACGCATGGCGTCGGCGGCAACGACGTCCACCAGATCCCAGGTCACATTGCCGGCCTCGTTCATGGCACGCAGCTTGGCAACGGCCTCATTCGAGGATTCGTCCCAGACGACTTCAATGTCCGGATTCATTTCCATGTAGGGATCGGTGTAAGCATTCTTCTGCGAAGCCTGGTAAGCGCCGCCCCACGATACGATGGTCATCTGTTCGGCGTAAGCCGCTGTTGATGTGGCGAGCGATGCCGCCAGTGCCAGAATAATAGACTTGGTTTTCATAGTCTTTCTTCCCCTTCTTCGAGATGATTGCACGAACCAGTGGGTCCGCATCCTTAGAACCGCCGATAAGCGAGATCGGCAGTTGCTGTTACGCGACGGGATCAAGCGCCTTGCAGTCGGCCGCAGCAAAGCCGATGGCCTGCTGCTTGCCCTTGTGCAAATCCCAGCGCTCGCCGCGATTTCGAACCTTGACGACGAACTCGTCGTTTCCGCACACATTCATGCGCACGCGGATATGGTCGCCAAGATAGATCAGTTCCTCGATCGTGCCGGTAATGGTATTGGCATGATCATCGGTGGGAACGATTTCAACGCGCTCCGGCCGGAGCGAAATGGTCGTGCGGTCGCCGACCTTGTCGACATTCACCTTGTCGGCAATGATCACCGTGCCGTCATCGAGCTTGACCGTGCATTCGCCGCCGCGGATCTCGGTCACCGTCCCGCTCAGCTTGTTGTTCTCGCCGATGAACTGGGCGACGAACGAATTCTGCGGGTTTTCGTAGAGCATCGACGGCTCGGACAGTTGCTGCACCACGCCGTCATTGAAGACCGCCACGCGGTCCGACATGGTCAGCGCCTCGGTCTGGTCATGCGTCACATAGACGACGGTCACGCCGAGATTGTCGTGAATATGCTTGATCTCGTACTGCATCTGCTCGCGCAGCTGCTTGTCGAGCGCGCCGAGCGGCTCGTCCATCAGCACCAGTT
>NZ_CFHTCS010000466.1:0-2895 GCF_984369615.1 Martelella sp.
CGCCGCTCACCGTGCAGGTCACGCTGGCGCTCGCCTGGGCGCTTCTGACGGAGGCCGGGCTTTCCTTTCTCGGCCTCGGCACCCAACCGCCCAAGGCCTCCCTCGGGCTGATGCTGAGCGAGGCGCGCAACCTGATGGAAATGGCGCCCTGGCTGCTGGTTTTTCCCGCCTTCGCCATCATGATCGGCATTCTCGGCTTCAACCTTCTGGGCGACGCGCTGCGCGATATTCTTGACCCGCGTTCAAGGAGGGCCGAGGCATGAGCCGTCTTCTTTCCGTCTCCGATCTGCATGTGGGCTTCGGCGAGGACCCGGTCGGAAACGAGGTCGTCCACGGCATCGATTTCACGCTCGATGCCGGCGAGACGCTGGCGATCGTCGGCGAAAGCGGCTCGGGCAAGTCCGTCACCGCGCTTTGCCTCAACCGGCTTGTCGATTTCGGCGGAGGCAGGATCACCAAGGGACGGATCGACTTCGCGCTTGGCTCCGGCGAAGTCGCGGACCTTGCCGCTGTGCCCGAGAAGGATTTGGCAAGGATCCGGGGCCGCGAGATCGGCATGATCTTCCAGGAGCCGATGACCTCGCTCAATCCGGTGCACACGATCGGCGAGCAGATTGCCGAAAGCTTCCGCCTGCATCACGGGCTGACCGGCAGACAGGCGATGAACGCGGCGATCGATGCGTTGAAACGCGTGCGTATTCCCGATGCCGAGCGGCGGTTGAAATACCATCCGCACCAGCTCTCCGGCGGCATGCTGCAGCGTGTGATGATCGCCACGGCGCTCTCCTGCAATCCGCGCCTGCTGATCGCCGACGAGCCGACGACCGCGCTTGATGTGACCGTGCAGGCGCAGATCCTCGCGCTGCTTTCCGAACTGAAGCGCGAAAGCGAGATGGGCCTGATCTTCATCACCCATGATATCGGCCTCGTTGCCGGCATTGCCGACAAGGTGATGGTGATGCAGCAGGGCGAGGCGGTGGAGCAGGGGCCGACCGACGACGTGCTCGACAATCCGCAACACCCCTATACGCAACATCTCCTGAAGGCCGTGCCGCACTTCGACGACGGCCGCGCCGTTCGGACGGATTTCTCGCGTGCGCAGGCTGGAGAGGCCAGACCCGCGCTGACCGTTGAAGACCTGACCGTGCGCTTCCCCGTCACCTCCGGCTTCCTCCGTCGCCAGGGCGGCGCGGTGCATGCGGTCGATGGCGTCGATTTCGATCTGATGCCGGGCGAGACGCTGGGCATTGTCGGTGAAAGCGGTTCCGGAAAATCGACGACGGCGCGCGCCATCATGGGGCTGACGGAGCCGACGCGCGGCGCGTTTCATCTGGGCGAAGGGGCAGGCGTGAGCGCTCATGGCGACCCGATCCAGATGGTGTTCCAGAACCCCTATGCCTCGCTCAATCCGCGCCTGCGGGTTGACAGCATCCTGGCCGAACCCGTGATTGCCACCGGCGGGCGGCTGAACGCCGAGACACGCGCCCGCATGGCCGAACTCCTGGAACGCGTCGGCCTGCCCGAAAATGCGCTCACCCGCTATCCGCATGAATTCTCCGGCGGCCAGCGCCAGCGCCTCTGCATTGCCCGCGCGCTGATGCTCAAACCTTCCGTCGTGGTGCTGGACGAGGCGGTCTCCGCCCTCGATGTCTCGGTGCAGGCGATGGTGCTGGAGCTTCTGACCGAGCTGCAGCGCGACATGAACCTCTCCTACCTGTTCGTCACCCACGACATGGCCGTGGTCGAGCGCATCGCCCACCGCATCGCCGTGGTCTATGCCGGACAGATCGTCGAGATCGGGGATGCCGCCTCTGTGCTATCCGCGCCGAAGCACTCTTACACCAAGCGGCTGATTGCCGCCGTGCCGAGCATCGACCGGCGACGGCAGGAGTATCGGCTTGATACAACCGAAGTGCCCTCGCTGGTGCGCCCGGCGGGCTATGAGCCGCCGAAGGCCGACTGGCTGCGGTTTGGCGACGACCACATGGCGCGGAGGGAAGAGGCGTGATGACCTCGGATTTTTCAGGCCGCTTCGACAGGGCCTTCGCCGCGTTGAAGGCGTCGGTCGACGAAGGCCGCATTCCCGGCGGCGTTCTCGGGCTTGTGGACGGCGAGGGCAGGCGGCTGACGCAAGCCTGCGGCGCGGCGGCGCTCGAGCCTGAAAAGCGGCCGATGACGACCGAAACCTGGTTCGATCTCGCATCGCTCACCAAGGTGATTTTCACGACGGAGCGTATTCTGGCGCTGGCCGGGGAGGGGGCGGTCGACCTTGATGAACCGCTGACCGCCGTCATCCCGGATTTCCGCCAGTATGATCCGAACTGCTGGGAACGGCAGGTCACCTTCCGCCAGTGCCTCGGCCACCAGACGCCCTTTCCGGCGGTCGAGCCGATCTATACCTATGGCGGCGATCCGGACCGGCTGCGCGCCTTCGTGCTGCAGCGCGAATGGAAACGGGTCGAAACGCCCGTCTATTCCGACATCAATTTCATTCTCCTCGGCATCGCGCTGGAGCGGATTTCCGGCAAGACCGTCCGCGATCTCGATCCGGGGCCGGGCTTTGCCTTTTCCGCCGATCCCGAGAAGACGGCGGCCACCGAGCGCTGCAACTGGCGCGGACGGGTGATCTGCGGCGCGGTGCATGACGAAAATTGCCACGCGCTTCAGGGCTCCGGCCATGCCGGCCTGTTCGGCACGGTTGATGCCGTGCTTGACCACGCGACCGGTCTTTTGCAGCGCGATGTCGCCGGCGATCCTGTCGTGAAACGGATGCGCGAGCCGCTGTCCGAAAAACGGACCCATGGCTGGGAGCGGCCTTACGAGAACTGGCATGGCGGCGCGCTGTGCTCCGAAGGGACGATCGGCCATACCGGCTTTATCCGCACGTCGCTCTGC
>NZ_CFHTCS010000467.1:0-2884 GCF_984369615.1 Martelella sp.
GGTCTCGGCGGTCTCTATGGCAAAGCCGCGCGTTTCCATGGCGCGGGCGATGCGACGCAGAAACGGCGTGTCGTCATCGACAATCAGAAGGCTCATTTCGCCCTCCGGCGCGCCTATCAATTCATCTCTGCCGTAGTCCGTTTCCTCAGTCTCATCCATGTCTGCCATGCCTGAATTCTCGTGTGCGGCAAATGACCGCGCGTCAATCCTGTCAGATGGTTATGGACCTCCTCGGCCCGGGGGTAAACCCAAAACCGCCGTAAAAACGATTGTGTGCGGTGTGGCCGATGACGGCAGAAGCGCGTGCCCTGCCGGGGGCCGCCCGCCCACGCCTCGAAGTCTGGCGGAACGTCTATCCGCTCAGCCGCACAAGGGCGGAGAGGACGTCGGAGCGGCGCAGCAGGCCGACTAGCCGGTTGCCGTCGGTCACCGGGAAGACGCGGTGCGGATGGGCGATGAAGGCCTCGGCGGCGGCGACCAGATCGGCGCTTGCCGGAAGGCTGATGACGTTGCGGCTCATGTAATCGGCGACGGTGCCCTTCCATTCCTGGTAGTAGCTCGCCTGGAGGGCCGGGTTGAAACAGTCCTTCTGGGTGAGGATGCCGCAAAGCGCCCCGCCTTCATCGACAACCGGCGCTGCCGCCGCCTTGCTTTCGACCAGAAGCGCCACCGCCCGGCGGATCGGCATTTCGGGCGTGACGGTCAGCGCGTCGGTCTTGGTGATTTCGGCGATCGTGTCGGTCATTCTGCCTCGCTCGACAGACGGTTCGGGCAGCCCTCGCAGGCGGCCTCCTTCATGCAGGCCATGCCGCCGCACGAGCCCTTCAGCGGGCCGCGCCCGACGAAGAGGCTGACGCCAAGGCCGGCCATGCCGAGAACGACGATCGCGATTGCCAGCAGGATTTCCATGTCCGTGCTCCCTTCGAGGCGATTATAGCAGATAACGGTCGAAACCGCCCGTTGTTTCGCGCCTGAGGCCTTGTCCTTCATGGAAGAGGAAGAGGGCGGCGATCGACAGGCGGCGGGCCAGCGCCGGGCCATCCTCGCCGGCGGCCGTCAGCGCGGTGGCCCAGCCGTCGGCCGTCATCGCGTCTTGCGCCAGCACCGAGACCGAGGCGATCGCGCCCTCGACCGGCACGGCATGGCGCGGATCGATGATGTGGCTGTAGGTATGGCCGGAAAGCGCATAGCTCTGGGCGCGAAGCCCGGAGGTCGCGACCGCGCCGTCGGCAAGCCGCAGCACGCCGGCGCCGCCGTTGGCTTCCGGCCGCGGGTCTTCCACCGCCACCTGCCAGGGACGTCCCGCCGGATGATTGCCGCGCGCGACCAGCTCGCCGCCGAGATCGATGAGAAAATCGGAATAGCCGGCGTCCATCAGGCGGTTTGCCATCAGGTCGAGCGCGCGGCCCTTGGCGATGCCGCAGAGATCCATGGTGACCCCGGCTTTGGTCTTTCCGAGCCGGTTTCCGTCGACGGCAAGCGCATGCCAGAGCGGCGGCGCGCCATCCTCGGCGGCCACGCCCTGGATCGGGCCGAAGCCGTAGCGGGCAACCAGCGGGCCGACGCTCGGATCGAACCAGCCGTCGCTCTTTCGCGCGATATCGAGCGCCGATTGGGCAACGAAGGCGGTTTCGGCAGATACCCTCCTGTCGCCGGGACCGGAGCGGTTGAAGCCAGTGATCTCGCTGTCTTCGCGCCAGGGCGACATCATCCGGTCGATGCCGGAAAGAAGCGCTTCGATATCGCCGCTAAGCGCTTCGGGCCGGGCTTTGTCGGGCACGCTGACGCGCCATGTGGTCGCAAAGGCCTTGCCGGTGATCTGCTGCGTCGCGGGCGCGGATTTCAGGATCGCGGGCGCTTCGGCCCGGGCAGCGGTTGCGGCCAGAAGACCTGCTCCGGAAAGCGCCAGAACGCGGCGGCGGGTCAGGTATGTATGACGTGCGTTCATGGGTCAGACTCCGAAATCGTCGTAGAAGATGGACTTCGGCTCGACGCCGAGCCGGTGCAGCGTGGCAGTCACCGCCGAGATCATCACCGGCGGTCCGCACATATAGTATTCGCAGTCCTCCGGTGCCGGATGGCGCGAAAGCTCGGCGCGCACGATATCATGGATGAAGCCGCTTGCGCCCGTCCAGCGGTCGCCGGGCGCGGGATCGGAAAGCGCCGGCGTCCACGAAAAATTGTCGTGCTCGGCGGCGATCTTCTCGAACTCTTCGACATAGAACAGGTCGGCGACCGAGCGCGCGCCATAGAAATAGCGCATCCGCCGTGGCGTGTTCTTGCCGATCTGGTCGTGGATCATGGCCCTCAGCGGCGCCATGCCGACGCCGCCGCCGATGAACACCATCTCGCGATCGGTCGGCTGCACCTCGAACTCGCCGAAGGGTCCGGAGGCCTCGATCTCGTCGCCCGGTTTCAGCGCGAACAGAAAGGAGGAGACGATGCCGGGCGGAATTTCCTGTTCGCGGCCGGGGGGCGGGGCGGCAAGGCGGATGTTGAAGACGGCGCGCTCGGCCTTTGCATCCTCTGGCCTGCAGGCGATCGAATAGGCCCGTGTAACGGATCTTTCGGCATAGGAGGTCATTTCGGACCAGCCGGACATCGCCCATGCCTCGCGGAAGGGCGGATCGATGTCGATATCGCGGAAATCGAGCCGGTAGGCGGGCGCGGTCAGCTGCATGAAGCCGCCGGCGATGAAATCGAACGGCTGGCCTTCGGGAAGCTGCAGCACCAGTTCGCGGATCAGCGGCGCCTTCATCGTGTTGGAGACGACGCGGCAGGTAAAGCCCGTCGCGCCGACGAAATCCTGCGGCACCGTCACCGAACAGGGGCCTCTGAGCGCCGTCTGGCAGGCAAGGCGCATATGGGCGCGACGGTCGGCGGC
>NZ_CFHTCS010000468.1:0-2848 GCF_984369615.1 Martelella sp.
CCACGGCGATCAGCATCGCCTGCTCCTGAAACAGCGGCACGCCCTTGGTCTTTTCAAGCACCCCGCGCAGTTCCTCCTTCGGGTATGTGACTTTTTCCAGTCCCAGCCGCCTTCGGATATAGGGCTGCACCATGCCTCCCTGGATCGGGCCCGGTCGCACGATCGCCACTTCGATGACGAGGTCGTAGAAGGTTGCCGGTTTCATGCGGGGCAAAAAATTCATCTGCGCCCGGCTTTCCACCTGAAACACGCCGATGGCATCGGCCTTTTGCAGCATGTCATAGGTCGCTTCATCCTCCTGCGGCACGGCGGCGATGGTAAGCGGACGATTGTAATGGCGCGCGGTGAGATCGAAGCATTTCTTCAGGCAGGTCAGCATGCCGAGGCTCAACACATCGACCTTGAGGATGTTGAGCGCGTCGATATCGTCTTTGTCCCATTCGATCACGGTGCGGTCTTCCATCGCCGCGTTTTCGATCGGACAGAGCTCGTCCAGCCGATCCTCGGTGATGACGAAGCCGCCGACATGCTGCGACAGGTGCCGGGGAAAGCCGATGATCTCGCCAATCAGGCGCACGGTCTGGGTCAGCCTGCGGTCGGTAAGATCAAGACCGACCTCCTTCAGTCGTTCGGGTTCGGCGCCCTTGCTGGAAATGCCCCAGATCTGGCCGGAAAGCGCGGCGGTGACATCGTTCGACAGGCCCATCACCTTGCCGACCTCGCGGATCGCCGCGCGCGAGCGGAAATGGATGACGGTGGCGCAGAGCCCGGCATGGTCCCGGCCATATTTGTCGTAGATGTGCTGGATCACCTCCTCGCGCCGCTCATGCTCGAAATCCACGTCGATATCCGGCGGCTCGCCGCGATGGCGGGAGACGAAGCGCTCGAAGACCATGCCGATCATCTCCGGCTTCACATCGGTGATGCCGAGTGCGTAACAGAGGATGGAGTTGGCCGCCGAGCCGCGCCCCTGACAGAGAATGCCCTTGCCGCGCGCAAAGGCGATGATGTCATGCACGGTGAGGAAATAGGCGGCGTAGCCGAGCTCGCCGACCAACGCCAGCTCCTTTTCCGCAAGCTCCCGGTTGCGTGCCGGAATGCCTTCGGGATTGCGTTTCCTGAGCCCCTCCCAGGTGAGGCGGGCAAGGCGGGCCTGCGGCGCCTCGCCATGGGCGACCTCGGCGGGATAGTTGTAGGAAAGCTCGGTCAGCTCGAAGGTGAGGCGCGCGGCGATCTCCAGCGTGCGGCGGATGGCGGCGGGATGATCGCGGAAGATATCCGCCATTTCCTGCGCTGGCTTCAGCCGCCGCTCGGCATTCGGCAGCGCGAGGTGGCCGATCGCGTCGATGGTGATGTGGTGGCGCATGCAGGTCAGCACGTCGGCAAGCTGACGGCGGCTGGCATGATGCATCAGCGCATCGCCGACGGCGACCATCGGCGCGCCGGTCTTGTGCGAAAGGGCGGTGAGGGTTTTGAACCAGGCGACATCGGAACCGTCATAACGCGGGGCAGCACCCGTGAACACGTGGCCGGGAAAGCGGCGGTGCGCCTGGGTGATATGGTCTGTCGCCTCCGCCCTGTTCTCCAGACCCTGAGGCAGCGCGATCAGGATGGAGCCATCGGCCCATTCCAGCATGTCGCGCAGATAAAGCAGGCATTCGCCCTTTTGCGCGCGGCTCTTGCCGAGGCTTAAGAGCCGCACCAGCTTCTGGTAAGCGGGCTTGTCCTTCGGCAGCGCCACGAAATCGACGGGGCTGTCGGCCAGCACCAGCCGGCAACCGACGATCAGGCGCGGCAGGCGGCGGATCGGCGGCAGGGCAATGGACTTGGCCTCGCCGGCAGGCTGGCGCGAGGAGGGGTCGATATGGGTCGAAAGTCGGATCGACTGCTCCTCAGCCTGCTTCTCGATCTTGCGCCTGATCTCCTTCAGCGCCCGGAAGCCGCGCACCACGCCGGCGAGCGAATTGCGGTCGGTTATGGCGATCGCGGCAAGGTCCAGCTCGGCGGCGCGGATCACCATCTCCTCCGGATGCGAAGCGCCGGTGAGGAAGGTGAAATTGGTGGTGACGCACAACTCGGCATAATCCATGGCCGGACCTCACGCGAACAGGCCATGGACGAACCAGCCGGGGGCCTGCGGGGTGTGGAACATCCACAGCCTCAGCCCCTGACGGGTTTCCACCCGCCAGTAATCGCGAAGCCCCGTGCGCCAGGCCTCGTCCGGCCGCCACCATTCCGGGGCGATCCGCTCCGGTCCGCTGCTTGCCGCCGTTTCAAACCGCATGCGCCGCCAGGAAAACCGCGAGGGCGGGCGGCGGGCGGCGTCGCTCGTCACCGGCTCGGGGGCGAACATGCGCAAGGGGCGGGGGTGGTCCATGCGCCATTCGGCATCCACCCGGCCATAGGCAGCGGGGTTCTCGGTAAAGCCGCGTTCGGGAATATGGCTCGCGACCGGCTGGAAGCGGACGATGTTATCAAGGCCGATGCGCGCGCCGAGCCTTGTGACGAGATCGTCCAGCGCCTCGCCCTCTATGAGCCCGCCTTCGCCGATCTGCTCGGCGGGCAGGTTTTCCACGCCGCGCGCCTCAAGCCGGATCCGCTCGATGCCGAAACCGGCGTCGATCTCGCCGACCGGGCGCTCGAACAGGCGCAGAATGCGCGGCGCATCGCGCATCGGGCGGGCAAGGCGGAGCGTGACGGTCTGGCGGGTCTGATCGACGCGCTCCACCGAAAGCGTGATGGCGCGCGCCCCCGCCTCCCGGTTCTTCAGCCGCAGGCAGAGCGTGTCCAGCAGGCGGGCAAGGGCTGCCATCACGTCGTCGACAAGGCCGATCGGTTCGGGAAAACT
>NZ_CFHTCS010000469.1:0-2847 GCF_984369615.1 Martelella sp.
GGACCGGGTGGCCGAGGATCGCGGCCGACGAGCCGATCTCGCGCGGTTCGCCGTTGATCGAGAGAACCATGCCGAGATTGGCGATATCGGTTGAAGCGTCCGACCACTGGCCGATGACGAAACCGGAGGAGGACGAATTGTCGGCGATCACATCGCCGATATCGAACTTGAAAGCCTTGTAGCGGCTGTCGATGATCTCCAGCGCCGGCGCGACCGCGGCGACCGCCTCCATTGCCTCAAGCGCCGAGACCTTTCCCGAAAGTGGCTTCTTCATCAAAAAGGCGATCTCCGGCTCGACGCGCGGATGCACGTATTTCGAAAGCGATACGGTTCCGCCTTCCTCCTCCCGCATGGCGTCGGTGAGGCGCCCCCAGATCACGTCGGAGACGCCGACCTGGACCATCTTCGCACGTGAGGTCAGTCCCATCTTGATGCCGACGCGCTTCTCGCCGCGCGCATAGCGCCGCTGCAGCGACAGCGCCTGGGCGGCATAGGCCTCGTCCATCGAAAGCGCCGCCTTATCGGAAAACTGGGGGATTTCCGTCGCCGTCATCGCTGCCCGGTCGACAATCTCCGCAATTGCGCTGATATCGGTCATATCGCCAGCTCCTTTTCCTTGATCATGTCGAGGGCGACATCGACGATCATGTCCTCCTGGCCGCCGACCATGCCGCGCCGGCCGACCTCGACGAGAATGTCGCGCGTATCAAGCCCGTAGGCTTCAGCCGCCCGCTCCGCGTGGCGCAGGAAGGATGAATAGACGCCGCCATAGCCAAGTGTCATGGTTTCACGGTCGACCCGCACCGGCCGGTCCTGCAGCGGTCGCACCAGTTCCTCGGCCGCATCCTGCAGCTTGAAGAGATCGCAGCCATGTTCGAAGCCATAGAGATTGGCAACGGCGATGAAGGCCTCGATCGGCGTGTTGCCGGCGCCGGCGCCCATGCCGGCAAGCGAGGCGTCGACGCGGGTCGCGCCATGCTCGACGGCTACGACCGAATTGGCGACCGACAGCGACAGGTTCTCGTGCATATGCGCGCCGCGCTGGGTTTCGGGCTTCAGAACGGCGTTGTAGGCCTCGAAACGGGCGGCGACGTCCTTCATGGTGAGCCTGCCGCCGGAATCGGTGACATAGACGCAGTCCGCGCCGTAGCTTTCCATCAGCTTCGCCTGTTCGGCGAGCTTTTCCGGCGTGTTCATGTGGCTCATCATCAAAAAGCCGGAGACGTCCATGCCCATTTCCTTCGCGGCCGCGATGTGCTGGGCGGAGACGTCGGCCTCGGTGCAGTGGGTGGCGACGCGCACGGAGGCGACGCCCATGTCGCGGGCGCGCTTCAGGTCGTGGATCGTGCCGATGCCGGGCAGAAGCAGCGTCGTGAGCTTCGCCTTCTTCACCACCTTGGCGGCCTCGCAGATCCAGGCTTCATCGGTGCATTTGCCGAAACCGTAATTGAAGGTCGAACCCGTCAGCCCGTCGCCATGGGCGACCTCGATGGCATCGACGCCGGCCTCGTCGAGCGCCTCGGCAATGGCGCGGACATGGCCGAGATCATACTGGTGGCGCACGGCGTGCATGCCGTCGCGCAGCGTGACGTCCTGTATGTAGAGCTTGGTCATCTCAGGCGGCCTTTGCGATCCAGTTGCGTTTTTCGGCGAGGCGTTCGGCGGTCTTGAGCGCCGCCGAGGTCATGATGTCGAGATTGCCGGCATAGGCGGGCAGGTAGTGGGCGGCGCCCTCCACCTCGAGAAACACCGTGACCTTGAGGCCGGTGAAATCGCCGCCCATTTCCGGAATATGCAGCGGCGCGTTGGAGCCGATATGCTCGAACTGGACAGCCTGCTTCAGCCGGTAGCCGGGCACATAGGCGCGCACCTCTTCCACCATGTCGTGGATCGATTTGCGGATCGCCTCCTGGTCGGCCTCGTCGCAGAGGCAGTAGACGGTATCGCGCATCATGATCGGCGGTTCGGCCGGGTTGAGGATGATGATCGCCTTTCCGCGTTCCGCGCCCCCGACCTTCTCGATCGCCGCTGCCGTCGTCTCGGTGAACTCGTCGATATTGGCGCGCGTTCCGGGACCGGCCGAGCGTGAGGAGATCGAGGCGACGATCTCGCCGTAGCGCACGGGGCTCACCCGGTTGACGGCGGCAACGATCGGGATCGTCGCCTGGCCGCCGCAGGTCACCATGTTGACGTTCGGTTCCGCGAGATTGGCGTCGAGATTGACGACCGGGATCGTGTAGGGGCCGATCGCCGCCGGGGTCAGATCGACCACCTGCTTGCCGTCGCGCTGCAGGACCTCGTTATGACGCTTGTGGGCGCCGGCGGAGGTTGCGTCGAAGACGATGCGGATGTCGCCGTAGCAGTCGAGCTTCGTCAGCCCGTCAATGCCCTCATGCGTGGTCGCGACGCCGAGGCGCGCGGCGCGCGCCAGCCCGTCGGAATTCGGGTCGATACCGACCATGGCGGCCATTTCCAGCGTCTTCGACTTGCGCATCACCTTGATCATCAGATCGGTTCCGATATTGCCGGAGCCGATAATGGCGCATTTGATCTTTTCCATCGTCTCAATCCTTCGAAAATGCGGCGCGAACGGTGCCGAGCCCGTTGATGCGGGCTTCAAACACATCGCCTGGAGCGGCCGGAGCCATCGGCCCCAGCGCGCCGGAGAGAATGACGTCGCCGGGTCCGAGCGCGCGGCCGGCCTTCGCCATGGTGCGCGCCAGCCACAGTGCGGCGTTGAGCGGCGAGCCCATGCAGGCAGCGCCCGCGCCGACGGAGACCGGCTGGTTGTTCCTGAACATCACCATGCCGCACATGCGCTGGTCGAAATCGCCGACGCGTTTCGGG
>NZ_CFHTCS010000470.1:0-2830 GCF_984369615.1 Martelella sp.
TCACTCCTTTCGCGCCGGGCGGGAGGATGAACAGCGACCTTCTGGCGTTGCGCAGAACGCTTAGCACCCTGCAAGGCGAGTATAGAAAAATGCGCAAGCGCGAACGAAGCGAAGACACCCGCCACAAGATCGAGCTTGGTGGACTGGTCATCAAAGCAAGCCTCGGAGATGAAGACCGCGCCTACATTCTTGGCGTTCTGCTGACAGGAAATCGGAGAAAGGGTGACGCTCGACTTCGCGAACAAATGATCAAGCTGGGTCGGGAGGCGTTGCGCCAATGATAACCAAACCCAGACGTTCCGAATTTGCTATTCTACTCTATGCCGGTCTCTTCCTTGTGGGCATTTCGGCACTTGTCTGGGTTTATTTTTTTGCGCTTCGATCGTGGAACGCCACGAACGGATCGGCCTACCGCCTATCGGTTTCGCAGGCGATCGACTGCCTCAAATTCTGGTCCCCCGACCTTTGCCGCAATCACTTCATTGAATCTTTTGGCTACGCCCCGGACAACCTGGTTAAACTCCAATGGCTGGTGACTGCCACGCTTGCGGTCGGCATCATATCCATTGCGATCGGCGGCTATGTTGCTTTCCTAATGCCGCCGGATAAATGGATCAAGTCCGGTCGGACTGTCGCAGGCATGCCCGAACTGCTGCGGGCCGCAAAGGCGGAAAAAATCGACAGCAGAGACGGCCTTCACTGGTTCAATGGATGGCGGCTGGCGCTCGAACGTGAAGTGCGACACTTCATCATCTTTGGCTCCATAGGCGGCGGCAAGACACAAACCATGATCGGGCTGATCGTCTCGGCGATCGCGCGACATGACAAGGTTCTCGTCTTCGATATCAAGGGAGACTTTACCGAGAAGCTGCCTCCAACGATCAAGCCGGATGGTTCCAGGGTGCAGCCAATCATCATTGCTCCGCAGGATCGGCGTTCCCATGTTTGGGATATCGCCAAGGATTTGCGCATTGCAGAGGATGCCGTTGAGCTGGCCACGCGACTGATCCCTGAATCAAGAGATCGGTTCTTTTCCAACTCGGCCCGGGCCGTGCTGGCCGCGTGCACCATACGCCTGATGCATGAGAACCCCGGAAGGTGGACGTGGGCCGATCTGGTGGCCGAGACGCGCCGTGACCGTCTGGAACTTCTTGAGGTCGCGCATCGCTATCACCCCGATGCGGTTCGCTTTCTGGACGCTGACTATCGACAAGTCGCCTCGACGCTTTCGACGCTCACCGCTGATACGAACACGCTGCGTCTGCTGGCAACGGCGTGGGCGAATTATGAAGGTCTGGAACGTTTTTCGTTACGCGACTGGCTGCTCTACAAGACAGATAGGCGCACCGTCATCCTGCAGAAGTCCGGCCGGTTTTCTGACCAGTCTGACGGCTGGATCAGCGCATTTCTCACCATTGCCTCCGGCATCGTGTCCGATCCGGAACTTGGCGACGCCAAGCTCCGTCGCATCTGGTTTTTCGTCGACGAATTCGCCCAGCTGCCGAAGATCAGCCGGTTTTCAGCGCTACTCGATATCGGGCGATCGAAGGGGGTTTGCGTGTGTCTCGGCGTTCAGGATATTGCACAGATCCGTGACACCTATGGGCGCGAACGCGCCGATGCATGGATGTCGATCGTCGGAACGAAGATCATCGCCAAAGTGAATTCGGGACCGACCGCGCAGCGACTTGAAAGCGATGTCGGTCAGGCCACAGTGGTCTATAGTCGTCGTGAGCCACGCGGAAACGGGCTGGAATGGGTGCGCGACGAGCGGCGCGAGAACACGATTGAGCGCTCCGAATTCGAGACGCAGCTCGGGCCTCGCAAGAACGGCATCGATGTCCTCGTCACGGGCATCGGCGAGGACGTCTACAAGGTGCGCGTTCCCTATACCACCCTCCCCCATGTGCGAGATGCGCAAGAGCCGGCGCAGTGGACCCTCGACCTTATCACTGTCAGCCGACTTGAAGGCGCCGCAGCCGACGACAACGCCGAGACCGGGAAGACGGACAGTGACGCAGGCTATCCGAAGGAAGCGATCGACGTTCTTGAGGGAATGGAGCCCATCGGCAAGCCCAGGAACACATCGATGGTGGTAGGCGACACGCTTGACTTGTTCGACGGACAACTGCCGGGGGTCTGAAGATGTTGGGCCAGTTTGACCTTTTCCCGACAGAAGTGCTCCTACGCCGCATCGAGCCGGACACCAACAAGTGGCGGTTCTATCATCTCAGTATCGAGGGCGGCCTGTTCGGAGACTGGTGCCTTGTGCGCCGCTGGGGCCGGATCGGGACCAGCGGTCAACTGAAGCTTGATTGGTTCACCTCGGCCGGACAGGCCCATGATGCCCTTGGTGTTCTTGAGCAAAGCAAGCGCAAGCGCGGCTACCGCGACTGAGGCGCGAAACGCGCCCTTCGACGCGTGGTCCGCCTCCGGCAACCGCACCAGCATCAATCAGCCTACTGCGCAGTAGAGCGGCACCAATAAAATCAGGAAGCTGTACTATGTTCGGGAACGTTCGATGCTGCCCCAGCGGACACCGCTGGAACAACCTGAATTTTAAGATCGAGCGCTTTGGCCACTTTCATCAAAGTTGCCATTGTCGGGTTCCCGTTGCCGGAAAGCGCGCGTGAAAGACCCTCCCGCGAAAGCCCGGTGTCACGCGCCAACTGGCTCATATTGCGCGCCCGCGCAATGGTTCCAAGAACGACAGCGATATATTCAGGATCGTCTCCACCTTCTTCCATCGCGGCATCCAGGAAGGCAGCAATATCCTCGTTGGTTTTCAGGTAATCGGCCGCATCGAAACGGCTAAAAACTTCCTTTGCCA
>NZ_CFHTCS010000471.1:0-2809 GCF_984369615.1 Martelella sp.
TGCGTGTCGATCATCCTCAGATCGCGCGAAAGCGCCGTCTTCATCCAGCGCCTGCGGTGGATCATCATGGCCGAGGTGAGGCTTTTGCGCTGGATCAGCCCGAAGCGCCCGCTGACAAGGCCGTCAAAGACGAGCCAGCAGAGAAGAAAAAAACAGAGTGCGAGAATATCGATGCCCGTCATGAAATCCGGCCTTCGGTCGATGCGTTTTTCCGGCGCGCGCAAGGGCTTGGCGAGAGGCCTCGGACGCGACAACCTTGTTGTGTCGGCAGCGCGGGGGCTTTGCAAGCGGCGATTTTCGAAAATTCTCCGCATCCCCCATTGCAGTTTGTGTGACAGTTTAATAAAGCGATAACCATCGGTGCGCATCCTCCCAATAGGCGCACTGGGGTCAAGACAATCGGAGCTATTATGGAAGACACCGCGCACAAGTCATGCTGGGGTGTAACCCTGCGGGCTGTTATCGGTTTTGGTGCTGTTCTCGGACTTGCGTATCTCGTCATCGCTGTTTGAGCGGCCTTTGAACTTTCCGTAAAAAACGACGGCGTTCCTCCTGGAGGTCGCCGTCGTTTTCGTTTGCGGCCCGGTTTTTCTCTTCCACATTGATTTCTGCCGCGATCAGGTGCGACGATGTCGGTGTGGCGCGCGCCTTCCCGCCGCCCGTGCTGCCAGATGACAGCAAAGAACGCAGCATTTTTGGCAATGGAGAGACCGGAATGTTTCTATCGGTTTTCGAGGTGTTCAAGATCGGCATCGGGCCGTCGAGCTCGCACACGATGGGGCCGATGTCGGCCGCCAACCGCTTTCTTGCTCTCCTGGCCTCCAGCGACTGGCCGCGCCCGGCGGGCGCTGTTGTCTCGCATCTTCGCGTCAGCCTGCATGGGTCGCTCGCCTTCACCGGCGTCGGCCACGCCACCGATCGCGCCGTCATCCTCGGCCTTGCCGGCGAACGGCCGGAGACGGTGGACCCGGACAGGATGGACGCGATCATCGCCGATATCCGGCAGAAGGGCGCCGTCAATCCGCCGGGCCACCCGTCCTACGTCTTCAATTGCGAGGAAGATGTGATCTTCAACCGCAAGGAGCCGTTGCCGGGCCACGCAAACGGCATGACCTTCCATGCGCTCAATGCCGACGGCGCGATCCTCTTGCGCCAGATCTATTATTCCGTCGGCGGCGGCTTCGTGCTGACCGATACGGAGCTGACCGCCTGGAAGGATGAGAAGGACTTTCCTGCGGGCGAGAGCGACAAGGAGAAAATCCCCTTTCCCTTCTGCTCCGCCGCCGAAATGCTGGAGATGGCGAAACGCTCCGGGCTGACGATTGCCGCGATGAAGCGCGCCAACGAGGAAGCGCGGATGTCGCGGGGCGACCTCGATGCCGGTCTCGACGCGCTGTGGGATGCGATGGATGGCTGCATCGACCGCGGATTGAGCGGCGAGGGCGTGCTGCCGGGCGGGCTGAACGTGCGCCGCCGCGCCGGCCAGCTCTATGACAAGCTGTCGAAGGCGAAGCTTTCCAACCAGTTCGATCCGTTGATGGCCAATGACTGGCTTTCCATGTTCGCCATGGCCGTCAACGAGGAGAATGCGGCGGGCGGACGCGTGGTCACCGCGCCGACCAACGGCGCGGCCGGCGTCGTGCCGGCGACGCTGCGCTATTTCCGCGAGTTCCAGAACACGGGCGGGAAGGAGGCGACGCGCGACTTCCTGCTGACGGCGGCGGCCATCGGCGGCATCATCAAGACCAATGCGTCCATTTCCGGGGCCGAGGTCGGCTGTCAGGGCGAAGTGGGCTCGGCCTCGGCCATGGCGGCGGCAGGGCTTGCCGCGGTCATGGGCGGCACGCCGGAACAGGTGGAAAACGCCGCCGAGATCGCCCTCGAACACCACCTCGGCATGACCTGCGATCCGATCGCCGGTCTCGTGCAGGTGCCCTGTATCGAGCGCAATGCGCTGGGCGCGGTGAAGGCGGTGACGGCCGCTTCGCTGGCGCTCAAGGGCGACGGGAGCCATTTCGTGCCGCTCGACAACTGCATCGAGACCATGCGCCAGACCGGCAACGACATGCACGAGAAATACAAGGAGACCTCCACCGGCGGGCTTGCCGTCAATGTGGTGGATTGCTGATTTTTTCACGCCGTCAAAACCTTGACGATACCCCTCCGGCGCGCTTCATAAGGGGAATGAGCCTTCATATCCTGAAACTATGCGTCGGCGCGACCGGCATTGACGATCTGCGCGGCTGGGTGTCGGAGCGGTCCATGGCGGCGATCGCCGCGGGCCTGGAGCCGCACACCGTCCACACGACGCGGATGACGCCGAAGCGGCGTGACGAAATCCTGGACGGCGGGTCGCTCTACTGGGTCATCAACGGCCAGATCCGCGCCCGCCAGGCCCTGCTCGACATCACCAACCACACGGACGGGCAGGGGATCCAGCGCTGCGACCTCGTGCTTGCCCCGCAGGTGGTCGATACCGTGCCCGTGCCGCGCAAGCCGTTCCAGGGCTGGCGTTACCTGAAGGCGGAAGACGCCCCGCGCGACCTCGATTTCGGCGAGGGCGGCGAGGACATGCCGGAGGAGCTCCGGGCGGAGCTCGCCGAGTTGGGGCTTCTCTAGCGCATCGGCCCGAAAATCGGGTCTGATTTTCGGAAAGCACGGCGCTCTAGGACGGCAATAGACAGCCGGGTTGCGGAGTCCGCCTTCAGACTGCTGACAGACCTCCCACCCGATCCGGGTCATCCTCGGGCTTGACCCGAGGATTCAGGCCACCCGATAAAAGGTTGAAGAAGACTATTGAGATCAATGC
>NZ_CFHTCS010000472.1:0-2794 GCF_984369615.1 Martelella sp.
CTGAAGGTGCTGTTCCGCATGTGCACGGACAGTTCGCACCTGCATCGCCTGCACTGGTACTGGGGCGGTGAGGCGCGACTGCGCGCCCATGGCGACAAGCTGAAACTGACGACCATCCCGGATGCCGAATGGAAGACGGTGGAAGATGCCGCCGACGCTTTCTGGGACGAGATCGCCGCCGAGACCGAGCGTACGGCCGAAGTGGTCAAGATCCTCAAACAGTATCAGGCCGACATGAAGGCCGCTGGCCCGCCCTACCGCGCCGGCTGATAGACAAGGCTGCCGGGGCGGGACGCCCGTCACGCAACCGCGTCTCTCTTTTTGCGTCACCCTCGGGCTTGACCCGAGGGTCCAGGCAGCGTTCTCCGTGTCGCCTGCATGCTCGGGTCGAGCCCGAGCATGACCCTTGAAAGGGACGGGGCCATGAACAACGTCCTCGCCACGAGGAACGAGGCCATTGACACTGACTGTCCGGAACGCGTTTGCTCCGGGCGGTCGCATATGAAGGGCGCAGAGCCGCGTCCGACAACCGATGGGAAGAGCCTGATGAGCGCAAGCTACACATTCGACGAACTGAAGCGGGATGTTTCCGAGGGGCGGATAGACACCGTGCTGGCCTGCCAGGTCGACATGCAGGGCCGGCTGATGGGCAAGCGCTTCCACGCCGAATATTTCGTCGAGAGCGGCTTCAGGGAAACCCATTGCTGCAACTATGTCCAGGCCACCGACATGGAGATGAACACCGTCTCCGGTTATGAGTCGACCAGCTGGGCGGCGGGATACGGCGATTATACGATGAAGCCGGACCTTGGCACGCTCAGGCGCATTCCCTGGCTGGAGGGCACGGCGCTGGTGCTTTGCGATGTCGAGGATCACGCGACCCACAGCGAGGTCGCCCATTCGCCGCGCGCGCTCTTGAAAAAGCAGATCGGCCGTCTCGAGGCACATGGCTTTCGCGCGATGATGGCGACGGAGCTTGAATTCTTCCTCTTCAACCAGTCCTTCGAAAGCGCGGAGGAGGCTGGTTATCGCGGGCTGAAACGTTCGAGCGCCTATAATGAGGATTACCACATCTTCCAGACCACCAAGGAAGAAGATGTGATGCGGGCGATCCGCAACGGGTTGCAGGGCGCGGGCATCCCGATCGAAAATTCCAAGGGCGAGGCGGACGCGGGCCAGGAGGAGCTCAATGTCCGCTACGGCGACGCGCTGACCATGGCCGACCGCCACGCCATCATCAAGAACGCCTGCAAGGAGATCGCCTGGCAGAAGGGCAAGGCCATCACCTTCATGGCCAAGTGGAATTATGATGCGGCCGGCAACTCCTCCCATGTGCACCAATCGCTCTGGAGCGCCGACGGCGCGACGCCGCTGTTCTTTGATCCGGACGGTCCATACGGCATGTCGAAGCTGATGGAGCATTATGTGGCGGGGCTGCTCGCCCATTCGGCAGAGATCACCTATTTTCTGGCGCCCTACATTAATTCCTACAAGCGCTTCATGGCCGGCACCTTCGCGCCGACCAAGGCGATCTGGTCGCGCGACAACCGCACGGCCGGTTTCCGCCTTTGCGGCGAAAAGACCAAGGGCATCCGCATCGAGTGCCGCATCGGCGGGGCGGATCTCAACCCCTATCTGGCCTTTGCTGCACAACTTGCTGCCGGTCTCGACGGCATTGAAAAGGAGATGACGCTGGAAGAGCCCTATTTGGGCGATGCCTATGGCGCGGGCAGCGATATCCGCGAGATCCCGAAGACCCTGCGGGCGGCGGCAGAGGCCATGGACGCTTCCGAGTTTCTGCGTTCAGCCTTCGGCGACGGCGTCATCAACCATTATCGCCGCGCCGCCGAATGGGAGCAGGAGGAATATGACCGCCGCGTCACCGACTGGGAGGTCGCGCGTGGGTTTGAGAGAGCTTGAAGGCGAGACGACGGCAAGGGTTGCTTTCGCCTGTTTTGAGACAAACCAGCAAATGACAGGATGGCGATCATGACGATGATCCAATGTATTTCGCCGATCGACGGATCGGTCTATGCCGAGCGGGAGGCGGTTTCCGCCGCTGCCGCAGGTGCCGCCGTGGAAAGGGCGCGGGCGGCCCAGAGGGATTGGGCGAAGCGGCCGCTTGAAGAACGCGTCGCGCTGGTTCAGGCGGGCGTCAAGGCGCTCAATGCCATGAGCGACGAGGTGGTGCAGGAGCTGGCCTGGATGATGGGCCGGCCGGTGCGCTACGGCGGCGAGTTCGGCGGCGTCAACGAACGCGCCGACTATATGGCAAGCATCGCGGCGGAAGGTCTGGCCCCGGTCGCGCTTGAGGACAGCGGCAATTTCCGCCGCTATATCGCGCGCGAGCCGCACGGCGTCGTCTTCGTCATCGCGCCGTGGAACTATCCCTATCTGACGGCGATCAACACCATCGTTCCGGCGCTGATTGCCGGCAATGCCGTGATCATCAAGCATGCGAGCCAGACCCTTCTGGTCGGCGAGCGCATCGTCAAGGCTTTCGTTTCTGCAGGCATTGCGGAAGACCTGTTCCAGAATATCTTTCTCGATCATGCGACGAGTTCCGAACTGATCGCGGCAAAGAGCTTCGACTTCATCAATTTCACCGGTTCGGTGGAAGGCGGGCGGCAGATCGAACGCGCGGCGGCGGGCACCTTCACGCCGCTCGGACTGGAACTCGGCGGCAAGGATCCGGGTTATGTGATGGAGGATGCCGACCTCGATGCGGCGGTCGCGACGCTGATGGATGCGGCGATGTTCAATGCCGGCCAGTGCTGCTGCGGCATCGAGCGCA
>NZ_CFHTCS010000473.1:0-2791 GCF_984369615.1 Martelella sp.
CGGACTGCCCGGACGGGTGGCGGAAATGATTGCGCCGCGCGCCGCCTTCAGTCCCAGCGCCTCGGCAATATCGGATGTGACGGGGCCGAAGGTGGCGCCGACATAGGGCCGCTGGAAGCGCGTTTCGCCGTCTTCGGCCGCCTTCAGGAACACTTTCACCATGTTGGCGGGAATGGCGAAGCCGACGCCATTCGAGCCGCCGCCGGAGGAGAAGATGGCGGTGTTGATGCCGATCAGCTCGCCCTTCATGTTGAGTAGCGCGCCGCCGGAATTGCCGGGGTTGATCGCCGCGTCCGTCTGCAGGAAGAAGCCGAATTCGCCGTCATTGACGGCATTGCGCGCGCGGCCGGAGATGATGCCGCTGGTCACCGTCTGGCCGACGGCGAAGGGATTGCCGATGGCAAGCGAGATATCGCCGACCTCGACATTGTCCGAATTGCCGATCGGCACGGTGGGAAAATCCTCGTCCGCCTCGATCTTCAGCACCGCAAGGTCGTAACGGTCGTCCTTCAACAGCACCGTACAGGGAAATTCGCGGCCGTCGGCAAGGGCGACGCGCACGTCATCGGCCCCTGCGATCACATGATTATTGGTGATCACCATGCCGTCGCCGGTCACGATCACGCCGGAGCCCAACGACGTCTGCCGCTCGGATCGCCCCGGCATCTGATCGCCGAAGAACCGACCGAAAAACGGATCGGAGAACAAGGGCGACATCCGCCGCTGCACCATGCGCTCGGCATAGACGTTGACGACGGCGGGCGCCGTCTCCTTCACCAGCGGCGCGTAGGAGAGCATCACGTCTGCTTGCGCCGCGGGCACCTGCCGCTCCTGCGCGAACACCTGATTGCCGGAAAGCGCCAGCGCAATCGAAAGCGTGCCGGCCACGGCAAGGCGCCTTGACCTGATCCGCGACCGCTGCGAGGCGGGGCGAATTCCGGTGTCTGAGATCATCGGCTCGTTCATCACATCCATTGGCATTCAGAATTCCTTCATGTGTCACGACATAGCCTTGCCGGCGCTATAGAGATGTTACGCCGGGCGGAGAATCAAGGCTAGAAAGCCTCTTTGGCCAAAGCATGATTTCGCCGCAATTGCTGCCGCGTATTAATACCGGCCGGAAATCAGTGATGAGGAGATCAGAATGAACCGAAAATCCTATCTCGCATTCGGCGGCCTGCCCGCCGCCATGGCGCTTGCGCTCACGCTTTCGCTTTCCGCCCCCTTCGGCGGCAACGAGGCAAAGGCCGCCAGCTTCGATTGCTCGGCCTCCGGCCTCAACGCCAACGAGAAGACCATCTGCGACAACCGTCAGCTCAATGATGACGACGTGAAGATGGCGACGATGTACACCATGCTGAAGGGCCTCTTCGCGATGGGCGTCTCCGGCAACATGGCCGACGACCAGAAGGCCTGGCTCAAAACCCGCGAAGCCTGCGGAACCGACGTCTCCTGCATCGAAAAGGCCTATGAAGTGCGCATTGGCCAGTTGCAGAAGCTTTACGACGGGATCGACAAGCCGCTTTGATGTCAACGCATCGGGCGCTCATGGCGAGCCGCCTGATGCGCATTCCCCTTTCCCGCGTCAGCCTGGCAAAAAGAGTTGCCTGTGCCCGTCGCGCCTGCGGCCGGATTTTCGCCGGTTTTTCCAGACATCAACGAGACGGAGCATTCGCGTTAAAATTGCAGCGAGAATGCCCCCCCTGTGCGACTTTTCGCATTGTGAACAGGAGAAACCAGATGAAGAATTTCAAGCGATATGGCCGTTCGTCGGCCCTTCTTGCGGCGGGACTGGCGGTGGCGAGCATCGCCACCATCGCCGCAACAACCGGCACTTCGGCACAGGCCGCCAGCTTCGACTGCAAGCTGAAAGACCACCTGACGCCAAACCAGGCAACCGTCTGCCTGACCCCCAAGCTCAACCTTATGGATAGCGAGCTCGAACTGCTCTACAAGCACACCATCAAGGACAAGCCGCCGGTCTTCGTCAACGCCCAGAAGATCGCGCAGGAGGTCTGGCTCAAGGAAAGAGAGGCCTGCGGCATCGACAAGGCCTGTCTCGAAAAGGCCTATCAAAGCCGCATCAACGCCCTGAAGAAATTCAACTAAGCGTGTGAAAGGCTGCGGCCTCGACGCGCCTGATTGACAAAAAGCGCGGACCAAACGGCCCGCGCCTTCTGCATTCTTAAGACCACTTCCTCGCCTATTCCGGCAGGATCCTGACCGCGCCCTTGTCGGCGCTGGCGGCAAACGCGGCATAGGCCTTGAGCGCGGTGGTCACCTTGCGGCGGCGCGGTTGTTCCGGCTTCCAGCCCTTTTCGTCCTGCGCCGTGCGCCGGGCTTCGAGCTCGGAGGGCGAGATGCGCAGATTGATGGTGCGGCCGGGAATGTCGATATCGATCATGTCGCCGTCGCGCACGAGGCCGATGGCGCCGCCATTGGCCGCTTCCGGCGAGGCGTGGCCGATGGAAAGACCGGATGTGCCGCCCGAAAAGCGGCCATCGGTGATCAGCGCACAATCCTTGCCGAGACCCTTCGACTTCAGATAGCTGGTCGGATACAGCATTTCCTGCATGCCCGGCCCGCCCTTCGGCCCTTCATAACGGATGACGACGACGTCGCCGGCCTTCACCTCGTTGGAGAGAATGCCCTTCACCGCTGCGTCCTGGCTTTCGAAGACGACCGCGGGGCCCGAGAATTTCAGGATGCTCTCGTCGACGCCGGCCGTCTTCACGATGCAGCCGTTGAGCGCGATATTGCCCTTCAGGACGGCCAGCCCGCCATCCTTGGA
>NZ_CFHTCS010000474.1:0-2772 GCF_984369615.1 Martelella sp.
GGTCAGTTTCGGCGCCGGCTCGCCGTCGCCGGCCTCGCCCGTGGCGGTCCAGTGGTTGGCGCTGCCATCGGCACAGAGCTGAACGGACGGGAAGTAGAGCACCGTGTCGGGTGCGATATCGGCCGACAGCGAGCCGCGCATCACGAACTCGTCGTAATAGGCGTCGGGCAGTTCGCCGCCCTTCCAGATCACCTCGGTCACGCCTTCGCTAACCGGCGTGCCATGGTTCATATAGGTGTTGGCATAGGGACCGGTGACGGTTTCGAGCTCCCAGCCGGCATGCGGCATCGGCTTCACGCTGTAGAAGCCCTCCGGCACCTTGACGCGGATTTCGGTGGTCGCTGCGCCATTGCAGCCGTGCGGCACGCGGATGACAGCCTTGTAGCTGCTGCCGGCCGGTGCTTCGGTCGTTTCGAGCGTCATATGGGCATTGGCGGCGGAAAGGCTGGCAAGGCTGATTGCGCCGGCCCATGCGAGACGGGTCATGAACGTGGTCATGGAAATACTCCGTTTGGAATTGTCTTGATTTTTCGGGCTGGCAGAAGCCCGGGTCATAAAAATCAGACAGCGAACGGCGGAGCGCGCGGATTGTAATGGCCGGTATGAAAGACAAGCGACGGGGCATCGTCGTTCACCGTGAAGACATGCGCCACAAGGCGGGTATAGGCCGGGACGGCCTTATCCGGCGGCGGGGGCAGGACGGCGGCGTTCTGGCGGCAGGCATGGCAGGGGCCGTGGCTCATGGCCCCGTCATCGCCGGGCCCGCTGCCGCAGAGAACGCTCTGGGACGATGCCAGAAGCGAACCGGCCTCATGGTGGGTCAAGGCCGGCATGTAGGGCTGATAGATAAAGGCAAGCGCAAAGACGGCGATCACGGCCAGTGCCGCCGCCAGCTCCCGCATCGCTGCCTTCAATCCCCGCAAACCGAAAACCTCCCCATCATCCCGCCGTTCCGCCGAAGCATGCAGCATGTCGGCCAGACAAGAATGGAAGCCGCACGTTATTGCAACTTGTCAAGTTGACGCAAGCGAAATGCGATCTCGCGCGCGCCGATTTCATGCGCTGTCCTGAACATTCGGTGCGTCCGGCCCTGGGAGGCCGGACGCCTGTTTCTGCCTTTCGTGCCAAGGCTCAATGCGCGAGCATCTCGTCGACGATCTGGTCACTGTCGAGCGATGACGGGTAGTAGGTCGGCCAGTTGGTGAGTTCCTCCAGAAGGGCCGCACGATCGTCACCCCAGTAGAGGTGATAGTGATCGGCGTCGGCCGGTGCGATCCGGTGGTCGGAGAACTGGATGAACTGCGGGGCCGCTTCGTCGCCGCCGGTCTTTTTGAAGATGAAGCGAACGCCGCGGTTGCCCTTGGCATAGGTCAGGATTTCATAGCCGTCGCTTTCGTAGTGGCCTTCAACCGCTTCGCCATCCCGATAGAAGGTGACCACGTCGCCTTCAATGGTGATGCGCTCGACATCGGTCTTGTAGCCGGTGTCGTAATAGGCCTTGTATTCTTCGGCGGTCATGCTGCCGGATTCGGCCTTGTGCTCCATCACCGGATCGAGCGTGCCATCCTGAAGATAGGGGTAGACCGACTGCCAGTCGCCTTCCCAGTCGGAAAGGGTGCGATCCGCGATCTGGCTGTCATCGAAATAGCCCTTGGCGATCTGCGGGTCGCCATGATCGTGGGCATGCGCTTCGTCGCCATGAGCGTGATCGTGGTCATGGCCCTCGTGGACCATGCCGCTGCCGCCGGCAACGGCGATGTTGTAGGGCATACCGCCGACGTCGATGGTGCCGACTTCCGTGAGGCCATCCTTGGCGATGCGGCGGACGAGGCCGGCATTCGGGTCGCTCATCACGATTTCATCGCCGGCCATGGCGATGCGCGGCCGCGGATCGTTCCAGTGGCCGTCCATCGAATAGGGTCCGGTGACCTTGGCGCTTTCCGTGAGGCTGGCGTCCAGAATGTCGATCTGGTGCAGGCTGCCATCTTCGGTCAGGACATAGCCGAAACGGGCATTGGCCGGATCGAGCGCGAAATCGACGCGACGGAAGGGCAGCTCGATGTAACGGAAATGCGGCTCATCGGCCGGGTCGATGACGACAAGGCCGTTGGATCCGTAATTTCCGAGAAAGACCTGCATGCTTTTTGCGCCAAGCAGGGTGCCGGTGGTCTCGCCTTCCGGCAGATCGTCGGGGTACGTCAGCATCTCGAAAACCGGGCCGTCTTCTCCAGCGGTCACGGTCAGCACGCCTTCCTGGCAACCGGCGGCAAGAAAGGCGCCGGAGAAGGCTTCGCCGTGAATGCCGGTGCAGGTCGCGACATCGCCGGTCGGCTCGCCGTCTTCGGTGACGGCGCGCAGGCCGATGCGGGTGCCGTCGACCGGCGTGTCAGTGGCAACACTCGTGACCCAATATTGGCCAACGGGGGCCGCAAAGCCGTGGTGGGCGCGTTCCTGCTTCAGCTGGCTGGTTTCAATCTCGCCGTGGGAAAGCTCGTGAGCATCGACGATTGCGGCATAGCCGCCCTTGTCGAAATTGATGACCACCTTGCCGTCATGATCGATGATGTGGAAGGGGCGCGGACCGGTGAGGCTGCCCTCGACGGCCGCCGGCTCCTCGATATCGATATCGGAATGATCGCCATGGGAATGCAGCGAGATGCCGCTGTCGATGAAATGCACCGCATCGCTGTCCGACTGCACGGCGACGATGGCGGCGCCACCATTGACCGCGTAGAGCTTGTTCTGGCCGGCCGTGTCGAAGGACCAGCGGTG
>NZ_CFHTCS010000475.1:0-2769 GCF_984369615.1 Martelella sp.
ACAACCCAGGGCCAAACGCGCGAGTCGCCAGGGGAACAACGTCGGCAGCGAGCGCAGTGGCGAACCTGGCGTTCATCGGCGCCTACAGGAGTGCAGTATGGGTCAGCGCGCCCTCAGGCTGCTTGCGGCATGCTGGCGACGGTACTGTGCTGGAGGATGGCCTGTGCATCGGCGGCTCGCTGGAGGCGGTCGAATGGCGCCGCCTCGGCATTGGGGCGGCGCAATACCAGGTGCCCGTCGACGGCGATATCAATGTGCGCCTGCTGCGCGTCGGGCCCGGCCGGCCCCTGCCTGAACACGGCCATGGCGGCCGCGAGCTGACGCTGATCCTGAAGGGCTGCTATCGCTGCGATGGCGAGGCTTTCGGGCCCGGCGACTTCGACGAGGAGGACGAGGAGACGGTGCACGAGCCGGTGGTGACGCCGGATGGCGAATGCATCTGTCTGATCGTGACAGACGCGCCCCTGAAATTCAAAAGCCGGATGATGCGCGTCGTCCAGCCGTTTCTCGGGATCTGAGGAGGCGTCGATGACCCGCTACCTGATTGCCTTCGCCGTCATGGCCGCCTGTTTCTCGGTTCTCGACTTCATCTGGCTCGGCACGGTCGCTTTCAGCTTCTACGAGGCGCATATCGGCCAGTTGCTGCTGCCTTCTCCGAATTGGACCGCCGGTTTAAGTTTCTACTTCATGTACTTGATCGGCATATATTATTTTGTTGTTTATCCCGGCGTGAAAGCGCGCTCCTGGCGCAAGAGCCTCGTCAATGGCGCGGCGTTCGGCTTCATCGCCTACGGCACCTATGACCTGACCAACATGGCAACGCTGAAGGACTGGTCCTGGGCCGTTGTCGGCGTGGACATGGCCTGGGGCACGTTCGCGACCGGCCTGACCGGCTGCCTCAGCACCTTTGCGACCGGGCGGATCATGGCGCGCCGCGCGCAATCTTGACTCGGGCGCGTCCGTGGCGTTCAAACGGCTGACCGTTTCACCACGCAGAATGCCATGTTCAAGCTCACCCGACCCGCGACAGCCGAGCGCGAAATCAAGAAGAGCCGGTTTGCGACCATTGCCGCGCCGATTGCCGACGAGGCATCGGCCAGGGCCTTCATCGCGGAGAATGCCTTCGCCGACGCCAGCCACAATTGCTGGGCCTGGCGGATTGGCGCCGACTATCGTTTCTCCGATGACGGGGAGCCGGGCGGGACCGCCGGCAGGCCGATCCTGCAGGCAATCGAGGGGCAGGAACTCGACAATGTCGTCGTCGTCGTATCGCGCTGGTTCGGCGGCGTGAAGCTCGGCACGGGCGGGTTGGCGCGCGCCTATGGCGGCAGCGCCGCGGAATGCCTGCGCGAGGCGGAAAAGGAAGAGATCATCCCGACCACCGCGCTCGCCGTCGCGATCGCCTTCACCGATCTGGCGCTGGTCGAGTCGCGGCTCGAGGCCTTCGAAGACATCGTCACGGCCGCGCGGGATTTTGACGCAAACGGCGCGGTGTTCCGCCTCGTTGTCCCCGACAAGAGGCTCGTGCCGCTCGCCGAATTACTGCGCGACCTGACGAACGGCCGCGCCGTGATTGATCCGGACATTCTGGCTGATCGCTCCCTTCCCACCTAAAAAAACGCGGTTCCGCCGCTTTCTTCCGCGAGCGCCGGGCCTATTTAGCCTATGGTGATGAGGCGCTGCGGGAACCGGTGTGGTTTGCGCGGCGTTTTGACCGATCGATTTCTCTTTTCCGACAGAGGTGACCTTCATGCGCATGACTGCCCCCATTCTCGCTCTCGCCGTACTTGCCGCCGGCTGCACCCAGCGCTCCGAAACGATCGGCGCCATGCCCGTCTCGCCGGGCGAATACGAGGGCGCGAGCTGCGCGCAGCTCGCTTCGCTGATGGTCTCGGAAAAGGACAGGCTGGAAGAACTCTCGCGCCTGCAGGACGAGGAAATCGTCGGCGATTTCCGGGTGATGGGCGCAAATCTGGGCGCGGTGGCGGCCGAGGGCGCGGGCAACCAGGAAAACGCGATCGCCTATGCCAAGGGCAAGGTCAACGCGATCGACATCGCCATGCGCCGCAAGGGCTGCGCGATGTGAGCATCGCGCCCGGCGCGCGATGATGCGATGCGCCGGGCGGCCTGCCTTGGCGGATCGCATCCTTGTGTGTAGAAGAGGGCGACGCAGCGGAAAAGGCAGAGAATTGCATGACATCGGCAGGCGAACCGGAGGGGGAACGCCCCGAGGCTGAGGCCTCTTCCGGAAAGGCGCGCCGGGCGGCCCCCTGGCTCTGGCCCGGGCTGATCGCCGCCTCCGCCGCCCTTGTCGTGCTGCTTTCCCTTGCCGGCCTTCCGGCCGCTCTGCTGCTCGGGCCGATGCTCTCGGCCATTGCCTTCTCCTTTTTCGGTTTTCGCATCGCCGTGCCGCGCGCGCCCTTCAGCCTGGCCCAGGGCCTCGTCGGGCTGCTGATCGCGCGGACCATGACATGGCCGGTGGTGCAGGAGATCGGCCATGACTGGGCGATTTTCGCCGCCGGGGTGCTGTCCGTGGTCATTGCCGCCGTCGCGCTTGGCTGGCTTCTGGCGCGGTTCCGGGTGCTGCCGGGAACGACGGCGATCTGGGGCGCCTTTCCGGGTGCCGCCACGGTGATGACGCTGATGTCCGGCTCCTTCGGGGCGGATATGCGGCTCGTCGCCTTCATGCAATATACCCGCGTCGTGATCGTCACCGCTGGCGTCGGTGATGATCGTGTACATGCGCGTGACCGACCTCAGATTCCCTCA
>NZ_CFHTCS010000476.1:0-2766 GCF_984369615.1 Martelella sp.
GTCGATCGCCGAAACCGGCCCGATCTTCGCAGCCCTCGGCATGGCCGAAGGGGTGGACCCCGAGCAGATGCAGAAGAACCTCGAGGCGCGCACCGACGGCACTCCCGAGGCCGAGGCCCAGCGCGAGGCAATCCGCAAGGCGATCGCCTTCAAGAAATACGAGTTCGACGCGCACGGGGTCGAGATGAACCAGCGCTACAGTTCTGACGCCGTGGTAACGGATGGACAGATCGAGCCGGCTTTCCAGCTGGATGCCGATCTCCATTACCAGCCGACGACCTGGCCGGGGGGGCGCCTGCCGCATGTGTGGCTATACCGTCATGACAACGGAGCCGAGGTCTCGACGCTGGATCTGTGCGGCCATGGCAGGTTTACCCTTTTGACCGGACTGGGCGGCGAGGCCTGGGTCGAGGCGGCGGTCCGGGTGGCGGATACGCTCGGCATCGAGATCGTTACGCATGTGATCGGGCCGCGACGGGAATATGTCGACCACAGCGGCGAGTGGGCGAGACTGGCGGAGATTTGCGACAGCGGATGCCTTCTGGTCCGACCGGACCACCATGTCTGCTGGCGCGCGACATCGCGCGCCGATGATCCGGAAGCCGAACTGCAGCGCGCGCTGAAACACATTCTGGCCCGGTAGGGCATCAGAAAACCGGCGGGCGGCGCGCAACGCGCCGCCCGGTCTCGAATGCAAGACGGCCCGAAACCGGACCGGCGAAACTTCATAACAGAAAGTCATGCAAGCCGCCCAACATCGCATAATCAGCGCTTCCGCCATGCGCTAGTATGATGCGCGAGGAGCATTCGGTTATTGGCGCAATAGCCGATGACGCGCGGGAACCGAACATGCCGCACCTGAAGCCCGTGTTTCATGGGACGCTTGGGAGGCAACGGCTCGAATTTTTCGCGTCGGCATTCGGGAGCGGAGCGCTGTTGCAGGCGGATGAGGAGTTTCGGCGGCACTGCGTTTTCAGGCCGATAACGTCTTCGCCGGACCACCCATGTTCATGCGTGGGTGTCGCCGGAAGGGGCGCGCACAAGGGCATGGTCATGCGCTTCGTGCGGGTCGAACAGTTTGATTTTTATGGGAGGATCATATCGTGGCGCAAATCAGCGGCTATCATCATCTGACGCTTTCGACGGATGGTGCGCAGGAGGATTTCGATTTTTACACCAAGACGCTGGGGCTTCATTCGGTCAAGCGCACGGTTCTGTTTGACGGCGTGATTCCGGTTTATCACCTCTATTACGGCTCGCCCGACGGCGATGCCTCGACCATCATCACGACTTTCCCGTTCCGCAAGCCGGGCGTCTATGGCCGCCGCGGCACGAACCAGTCGCGCACCATCATGCAGGCAATCCCGAAGGGCGCCGCGAACTTCTGGGTGGACCGGCTGAACGAGCGCGGCATCAAAGCCGAGAAGATCACCCGTTTCGGCGCCGATCGCGTCGTCTTCGCCCATCCCTGCGGCATTCCGCATGAGCTGGTGGAGAGCGACAGCGACGACCGCACGCCGATCGCCAACGAGGCGCAGGGCGTGAGCGCCGAGCACGGCATCAAGGGCATTTACGGCGCCCTGATCGCCTGCTTCGACCGCAGTTCGATGGATGATTTCATGACCGTCGCCCTGCCTTTGACCAAGGAGGCGGACACGGATGAAGGCACGGTCTACCGCGTGCCCGACGCGAATGGCATCATTCAGCGCGTCGAGGTCATCACCGACCGGGAAAGCCCGCAGGGCACCTGGACGCTGTCGGGCGGCACGATCCATCATCTGGCGCTGAACACCGGCGATGAGGAAAACCAGCTGAAATTGCGCGCCCATATCGAGGGTCTCGGCTTCACCGACATTTCCGAGCAGAAGGACCGCAATTACTTCAAGTCCTGCTATGTCCGTTCGCCGGGCGGGGCGCTGTTCGAACTGGCCTGGACGACGCCGCAAGGCTGGGCCCGCGACGAGCCTCCCGGCCAGATCGGCAAGACGCTTGTGTTCCCGCCATGGTTCAAGGACCGCGAGGATGAGCTGCGCGCCGGGCTTGAAGAGGCCGAGTTCGTTTGATGGCTTCGGGTGCGCTTCATCTGCCGGCGGAAAAACAGGCCAGGGCGATCTGTGTGTTTGTGCATGGCCGGGGGCAATCGCCCGAGGAAATGAAGGCACATGTCCTGGACCGCCTTGAAGCGCCGGAGGTCGCCTTCGTGCTGCCGCGGGCCGAAGCAGGCTCATGGTATGATGCGAGGGCGATCGATCCCCTGACCGACGGGACGCGGTCTGCGCTTGCGGCCGCTCTGGAGCAGCTTGCCGCCGATGTGGCGGGCGCGCGCGCTGCGTTCGGCGCGCTGCCCTTGCTGCTCGCCGGGTTTTCGCAAGGGGCCTGTCTTGCTCTGGAATATGTCTTTGCGGGGCTTGCCGCCCCGCAGGCGCTCGCGGCCTTCACCGGTTGCCGGGTGGGCGCGGAGACGGATGAGCGGCCCCGGCGGCTGGCGCCGGATCTGCCGGTCTACCTGACGGGCTCGGACGCCGATCCATGGATTCCCGTCAAAGCCTTTGCCGAAGCCGCCAGGGAGATCGGCGCGGGCAAAGGTCGGCTGCGCGCGGACGTCTTTCCCGGTCGCGGCCATGAAGTATCGGATGCGGAAGTGGCCATGCTGCAAAGCCTGTTGCGGGATCTTGCTGCGGGAGCGCCCCTTGGCATGGGGGCGGCGCGCTAGCGCATCGGCCCGAAAATCGGAATCGATTTTCGGAAAGCACGATGCGTCGATTC
>NZ_CFHTCS010000477.1:0-2755 GCF_984369615.1 Martelella sp.
TCACCAGCCGTTCAACCAGTGCCGTCGGCCGCTGGAACGGCAAGCGCGAGACCGACATCATGCCAATCCCCGTGGTGCGCATATTGGAAGAGGATACCGATGCACCGCTGGTGACAGCGGCAATGGCGTCTGTGACCGGGCGCCGGCTTTCCGGTTCGGGAGAGCGGCGTGAACGCGCGCTTTCGCTGATCCAGTGCCTTGCCGGCGATCAGGCTAGTGAAAGCGATCTGACCGGCACCATTCTGGAAGCGCTTTCCGATGGCCATGTGACACCGACAGAAGCCCGGCTTTGCCTGGAGAAGCTTTCCGACAAGGAGATCAGCCACGACCGGCTGAAGCGCTGCCTGATCGATGCGATTGCCGGGGGTGGTCTGGATGTCCTCAAGGGGAGGGCGGCACGATGAAGGGTGCCTTTCCCTTTGCCGAAGCACCCACGCACCGGGTGATGCCAGGCGAGATCAGACCGCGGCCGAATGCATTGAAGCCAGTCCGTGATTCTCAGACCATCCGGATCCTCCAGACCGTCGATCCCGATCAACTGAGCGAAGACGCGATGGATGCGCTGTGCATGGAAGCTGTCGAGGCGGCGGTCGACTGGCGGCAAAAGCCACGGTTCAGCTGATTGTTCCGCTCGGGTGTCCCGCCGCTTTTGTTGGCAGAGGGGCGGGCATCCCGAACGGAACGGAGAGGCTGGATGACACGCTGGAACCCTGAAGCGCTTGATCGGATGGCGAAGATGTATCGCGGTGGCGAGACGCTTGCGGTGATTGCTGCTGCCTTTGATGTCTCGCGTGGTGTGATTGCCGGTCTTGTCTCGCGCAATCCCGAACGCTTTCCCAAGGGAGCGGTCCCCCGCAAGCCGGGGCCGCCGAAGAAGCCGGCAAGCGAGACGGCAAAGGCAGCGAAGAAAGCAAAGAGCGGGAAAGCAGGGCGAGGGCGGGTCAAAGCGCCAACCCATCAGCAGCCTGCATATCCGACGGCTGAGGAAGAGGAGCAGGCAGCCGCGCGCCGGATCGAGGAACGCCGGCGTGCGGCCATCCGTGCCTATGACACCCGACACATGCAGCTTGCCGGATCAGAGCCGGTTCCCTTCATCGACTGCGGCGAATTCCAGTGCCACCTGATCATCACCGCTGGCGAGGATGCCCTTGGTCCCGATGCTCCATGTTGCGGCAGACCCGTGGCAGAGGGCTCTGCCTACTGCCCGCAGCATTTGAAGCTGATGTACCGGACACCGGGGAGGGCGGTATGAGCGGGATGGCGAAGACTGACAGCGCCAGCGCAGCAACTGCCGTGCTCGCGGCAGATCGTCCGATGCGGATCCTGATCGGTTGCGAGACCTCCGGCGTGGTGCGGCGTGCCTTTGCCGCACGCGGCCATGATGTCTGGTCATGTGACCTTCTTCCGGCCGAAGACGGCAGCAACCGGCATATCGTTTGCGATATCCGGGATATCCTTGATGATGGCTGGGACCTTCTGGCGGTCATGCATCCGCCCTGCACGCGCCTTTGCAACAGCGGGGTGCGCTGGCTTTCGGGACCGCCGACCAATCCGCCAAACGAGGCAACGGCAGAAGAGCGGCAGGCATGGCCGGTTCTTTCGACGGAAGAGCGCCGCGCCATCATGTGGCGGCTCCTGGATGAAGGGGCCGATCTGTTTGCGGCCTGCTGGAATGCGAGGATCGAACGGGTTGCCGTCGAGAACCCGGTGATGCACCGGCATGCCAAAGCCCGTATTGCCGGCTATGCGCCACCGGCCCAGACGGTCCAGCCATGGTGGTTCGGCGACAGGGCCTTCAAAGCGACCTCACTCTATCTGCGTGGCCTGCCGAAGCTGTCTCCGACAAACAGGCTGACACCGCCGAAACCGGGAACGGATGATCACAGGCGCTGGTCGATCGTGCACCGCGCGCCGCCCGGAACGGACCGCTGGCGTCTGCGCTCGAGAACATATCCGGGCGTTGCCGACGCCATGGCAGAGCAATGGGGCGGTCATGCCGGAAAAGCCATGCAGGAGGTCTCCGCATGAGCCGCCTGTCAGCACGACCAGCACAAGCACCTATCAAGGTCGACGCCCGACACATCCGCCACTTCGAGCGCACCGGCATTGCCAGTGGCAGCGGCCGGGTATCGGCACTGCGCATTGTCTGCGGCTGCTGTGAGGCGGCGGGCTATGTGCCGGCCACGGCAGCACTGAGGCAGGGAGAGCCGGAGGCGGCCATTGCGGCCTTTGGCGCCCATGGCTGGCAGGTCGGTGCGACACCGGCCGAAGACCGCTGCCCGGCCTGCAGCCGCAGATCTTCTCCAGACAGGAAACAGACAACGAAAGGAGCCGGCATCATGGCGGCAGGACCGCGCAATACAACGGCAAAAGCGGCAACAGCAAAGGCGGCGGCGATCACCGCCCCGCCAAAGGTATCCGAAACACAGACTCTCCAGGCAGAGCTCCCGCCGCAGATGGGCCGGGATGATCGCCGGATCATCATGGAGAAGCTGGATGACGTCTATGGCGACAATGCCTATGGCGGCTCATGGACGGATACGACGGTGGCCCGCGACCTCAATGTGCCCCGGGCATGGGTGAGCGAGGTGCGAGAGGCCTTCTTCGGTCCGGAGGGCAGCAATCCGCTCCTGGATCGCTATGGGCAGGAAAGGGAAGAATTCGAGCGCCTTCATGCCGGCTTCATGGCCGCCCGCAAGCGCCATTGCGAGGCGCATGATCAGCTGGTGAAGATGGCGATGGACATCTCGAAGAA
>NZ_CFHTCS010000478.1:0-2744 GCF_984369615.1 Martelella sp.
CGGTCGCTCATCCACGGGACGATCATCCCAGCGGACAAGAACGTTTTCCGTGTCGAGAAGCGCTAGACCGGGCGTGGTGTCCAAAATCCCTTCGAGCACTTCGCGAACCAGATGGCGCGGATCGTTGATGAGTTTTTTCATGGGCTTTTGCCTGTGTAAAATGTCAATTGTTGAAGCCAGCCATCCGCGGCGGGGCGAGCGAGATTTCCCGCATAAGAACACGCATGAGCAGGAAAACGACCTGAATCGCATAGAACGGCAGCATGGCAGGACTTATGGTTTCGATCCAGAGCTTGCTGCCGCTGACTGCGGCAAAAAGACAGGGGCTGAGGCCGACCACGAGGGCGTCGGCAAACTTGACGATACCCCTGATGGCGCGCGGCGCCGTCATCAGTTCCGCCGCCAGGCGAACTTCAAAAAGGCGATCGTCATCCCTTACTCAAGGGCAATCAGCCGTGTTCACCACGCCGCGCGCGGGCAGGCGCAAATGCGCGCCGCCCGCATGGTTCGGTCTGTTTTTCGGCCGACAGGTTGGCTTCGGCAGATTGGACGGCCGCCATGAAGCCGTCCATCTGGTCCTGATCAGGCATCCTGCGGCAATTGCAGGGCACGCTCCTCGAGGAATTCGGACAATCCGTAGGGGCCGTTTTCACGGCCATAGCCGGAGTGCCTGAAGCCGCCGAACGGGGCGTCCAGGTTAAAGGGGGCGCCATTGATATCGATCTGTCCGGTCTCCATACGCGCGGCGAAGCCTTGCGCTCTTGCCTCATCCTGAGACCAGACCGCGCCGGCCAGCCCATACTTCGTTCCGTTGGCAATCGCCAGGGCTTCATCCTCGTCGCGATAGCAGATGATCGACAATACGGGCCCGAAAATTTCCTCCTGGGCGATGGCGCTTGCGGGGTTGACCCTTCCGAACACTGTCGCGCGCACGAAGTGGCCGGGGCCGTCAACCGGTTCGAGTCCGCCCGCAACCAGTTCCGCGCCGCAATCGATCCCCTTGCCGATATAGTCGAGCACCCTGTTTTTCTGGCGTTCGGAAACCAGCGGGCCGAGCCGGGTCTGATCGTCAAGCGGGTCGCCGGGAACGAAGCGGCTTGCCGCCTTTGCCGCAATCGCCCTCGCCTCTTCATAGCGGTTTTCCGGCACCAACAGGCGCGTCAGCGCCGAACAGGTCTGTCCGCCGTTCAAAAAACAGGCATTGATGGTGTTCTTGACGGCGCGCTCCAGGTCGCCATCCTCGAGAACGACGGCGGCGGACTTGCCGCCGAGTTCCAGCGACACCCGCGTCAGGTTTTCCGCCGCCAGCCGGGCGATGCGCTTGCCGACGGCAGTGGAGCCGGTAAATGAAATCATGTCGACTTCCGGGTTCGTCACCAGCGCCTCGCCGACGCTTTCGCCATCCCCCACGACGAGATTGAACACGCCGGCGGGCAGGCCGGCCTGGTCAAGCGCCTCGGCGAGCAGGAAGGCGCTGAGCGGCGCCACCTCGGAGGGTTTCAGGACGACCGTGCAGCCGGCGGCGAGCGCGGCCGCGACCTTTGCCGTTACCTGATGCAGCGGATAGTTCCAGGGCGTGATGCAGGCAACGACGCCGACGGGAACCTGAAGAATGCGCGAATTTGCAAGCCGGGTCTCGAAGGCATGGGTTTTGGCGCGCTCGGCATAGCGTTTCCATGCCTCGAGCGGCAATCCTGCCTGGATCGCCCGGCTCATCCTGATCGGCATGCCGACCTCACTCGTTATCAACTGCGCGATGTCCTCGCGGCGGCCCTCGAGCAGTTCGGCAGCGCGCGCAAGGATGGCGCCACGCTCGGGGCCGGTGGTTGCCGACCACGCCGCAAATGCCCCGCGCGCGGCGCTGACGGCCCTGGCGACGTCGGCGGGGGAACCGGCGGGCACTCTGCCCACCGGCTCCAGGCTCGAGGGACTGGCGATGACGAACTCGCCCTTTCCTTCGGGGGGAACCCAGGCGCCGCCGATGTAGAAGCTGTCATAATTCATCATCTCGTCCTCCTTCTCGACAAAGCGTCAGATCAGCCTTCGTAGACCCAGGGCTCGATCGGCGTTTTCGACATGCATTCCGCGCCGTCCTCGGTGATCACCCAGGCGCGCTCGTAGCGCAGGCCGCCGACGCCCGGCAGGTTGCAGGTGAGCGCTATGATTTCCATGAAGCCGGGCTGCATCACGTAGTCGGGCTCGCTGACATATTCCATCGCGAAGTCGGTGAAGGAGGGATACCATTCGTTGCCGAAGGCGCCGATGCCGTGGCCGAAGCCGCGGATCATGTCGCCCCAGCCCTTTTCGACCGTGAAGCGGCGGACATCGCCGGCAACATCGCCGATCGTACGGCCGGGTTTCAGGGCCGCGGTCAGATAGTGGCAGCTTTCCACATAGGCATCGATCAGCTTCTGCTGTTCCGCCGTCGGCTTGCCCATGATCGCGTTGTGGGAGACATCGCCGAGCATCATCTCGTACATGGCGTGGAGGTCGACCAGCAGGAACTCGCCGCGCTGGACGACCTTGCGGGTGGACGGCGTGCAGGCCCCGGTCCACGTACGGTGGCCGGAAGCAATCTCCTGGCCGCCGGTGAATGTCCAGGCGAATTCGCTGCCGAGGTCGCGGGCCGCCTGCTCGGCAATGCCGGCGATCTCGGTCTCGGCCATGCCCGGGCGCGCGGAACGGCGAACCGCTTCCTGCGCGGCGTCGGTCTCGAGGCGGCCGACTTTGGGCTGCTCCTCAGG
>NZ_CFHTCS010000479.1:0-2740 GCF_984369615.1 Martelella sp.
GCTTGGCGGGCAGGATGTCGATATCGTGGTCTCGCTGAGTTCCAACTACACGACCGACCTCAGCCTCGCCGAGGGCCTGATCGGCCAGTTGCAGCAGGTGGGCCTCAGGGTGGTGCAGAACGCCATCGAGAACAACCAGTTCGACAACCAGCGGCGGGCAGGCAAGTTCGACTGGATGATCCTGCGCAATCCGCCGGCTCTGGCATCCGTGGTGCAGGGCACGACCGGCCTTGCGCCTGTAGGACCGCGCACAAGCGAACATCACCGCGCCGGGCCGGACGGCACGCTCGACCTGATGCCCTATGAGGAACAGATGGTCGATATCATCGACCAGTTCATCGCCACCGACGATAATGCCGAGCGGGCCGAACTGATGAAACAGTATCAGACCGTGGTGACGCAGAATGTCGATATGGTCGGGCTGACGGAATATCCAGGCGCGCTGATCGTCAACAAACGCTTCGACAATGTCGCCGCCGGTGCGCCGATCTTCATGTTCAACTGGGCGGAAGACGCCATTATCCGCGAGCGCATGTTCGTTCCGGCGGACGAGCAGCAGGACTACGAACTGTTCCCGAAAACCCTGCCGGGTGAACGGGGCGGCGACGGCCCGGTCAGCGGCTGACACCCGAAAGCGTCGCGGCGGCTCTTGCGAAAGCGCCGCCGCCAACCTCGCGGACCGGCAACCCTGTTCTCCTCCAGTTGCCGGTCCGCACAGACAAGGGACGCAAGGATAAAATGGCGCGATTTCTGTTCAACCGGATCATGTCGGGGCTGATGCTGCTGTTCGTGCTCAGCATCGTGACCTTCGTCATCATCCAGGCCCCGCCGGGCGATTACAGCGATTACATTCGCTCGCAGGCGATCAATCAGGGCGGCGCAACCTTCGAACAGGCCGACCGGCAGGCCGAGGCCTATCGCGAGACCCACGGCCTGAACGATCCGCTTCCCGTGCAATATCTGAATTGGGTGAAGGGGATCGTCTTCCACGGCGATTTCGGCCAGAGCCTCTATTACAACAAGCCGGTGTCCGACGTCGTCGCCCAGCGCTTGCCGCGCACGCTGGCGCTGGCGCTGACCTGCCATATCCTCGCTTCCATTCTCGGCATCGGTTTCGGCATCGTCGCGGCGACGCGCCAATATAGCTGGATCGATACGGCGCTGTCGGGGGTCGCCTTTCTCGGCATGACGGTGCCGCGCTTTTTGATGGCGCTGATCATCGTCTATGTCCTCGTCTTCCATTTCGACGTCAACGAAGTGGGCAGTTTCTTCTCGCCGCAATATGGCGGCGCGCCCTGGTCCTGGGGCAAGTTCGTCAATCTCGTGCAGCACATCTGGCCGGTCGTCGCCATCGCCACCTTCGGCGGGCTCGCCTACAATATGCGGGTGATGCGCGGCAACCTGCTCGACACGCTGAACATGCAATATGTCGAGACGGCGCGCGCCAAGGGGCTTTCGGAGCGCAAGGTGATCATGCGCCATGCCGTGCCCAATGCGCTGCATCCCCTCGTCATGTATCAGGGCGTGGTTCTGCCCTACATGCTGACCGGCGAAATCGAGGTCGCCATCATCTTCGCGCTGCCGACCGTCGGTCCGGCCATCGTCGGCTCCATGCAGGTGGGCGACGTCTATGTCACGGCGACCTTCATGCTGCTGCTCTCGGCCATGCTGCTGATCGGCAACATCATCGCCGACCTTCTGCTCGTGGCCCTCGATCCGCGCGTCAGACAGACCGGGAGGGCCGCGGCATGACCGACAACATCCTTCAAACCGTCGATACGGTCAAAGAACCGGAAGCCAACAAGAACGAAACCTATCTGGCGCTGGTCTGGCGCAGGCTGAAGCGGTCATTTTCCGGCATGATGGGCCTGATCCTGGTGATCTTCCTGCTGTTCGTCGCCGTGTTCGCCGATTTCCTGTCGCCGGCCGATCCGCGCGTGACCGGTGATTCCTACCAGCCGCCGCAGATGGTCACTGTGTTTGGCAAGGACGGCGAATTCGTGTTTCCGCCGCGCGTCTATCCGCTCGGCGATACAGGCGAACTGGACCCGATCACCTTCCAGCCGCTTGTCGGCAAGGATTACGACAACCCGCAGATCATCGGTCTGTTCGTGAAGGGCGCACCCTACAAGCTGTTCGGCCTCATTCCGGCCGACCGGCATTTCATCGGCGCGACCGATGGCTCGGTGATCCATTTTCTCGGCACCGACAAGCTCGGCCGGGACGTGCTGTCGCGCATTCTCTACGGCTCGCGGATTTCGCTTCTGATCGCACTCACCGTGGTCACCGTCGTCACCATCGTCGGAACATCCATCGGCATGACGTCGGGCTATTTCGGCGGGCCGGTGGATTCGTGGATCCAGCGCTTCGTCGAGCTGGTGCTCGCCTTTCCGCAACTGCCCTTTTATCTGGCGCTGGCCTCGCTCATTCCCGTGACCGCGCCCACCAAGGTGTTCCTCGGCTTCGTCATCGCGGTGATGTCGGCGCTCGGCTGGGCGCAGATGTCGCGCGAGGTGCGCGGCAAGACAATGGGGCTGGTGCGCATGGATTATGTGCGCGCGGCCATCGCCGTCGGCGCCACCGACAAGCGCATCATCTTCCGCCATATCCTGCCCAACGTGATGAGCCATGTCATCGTCGCGGTCACGCTCGCGATCCCCACGGTCGTGCTGCTCGAGGCCTTTCTTGGCTTCCTCGGCTTTGCGGTCAAACCGCCGATGATTTCCTGGGGGCTGATGCT
>NZ_CFHTCS010000480.1:0-2720 GCF_984369615.1 Martelella sp.
CGCGGCCGAGCTTGCCCGCCACGACGGCGCGCTGAAGCCCACCTATGAGGCGCTGCAGATCTCCCGGAAGGGGCTCTATGACAAGATGAAGCGGCTCAGGATCGACTATATCGACGATGATGACGCGTGATCACACGCAATGTGTCGTTTCCTACCCGTTTGGCCGCAAGACGATGTGTCATCGATGACACATTTGCGCCCCAATGCTCTTTTCCCGAATATTTGAAAATCGTTAAGCCACTGTTTCAAAGTCACTATTGACGTTTGGCAAGAACTGGCACGCTGCTTGCAATGAAAATATCGGCAGCGGCGGAGAGGGACGTCGCGGGAGGATTTTCGGATCAGACCCAGCCGGCGCTTGAGATTGCCGCTGCCGTGAAACCAGTGCTGGCCGCGTTCGACCAATACGATAGCGGCCTGCCGGGGCGAAAGCCCCATCCGACACGATTTGGGTTTAACGGGAGGACGTAAACCATGAAGACATTTCTGACTGCCGCCGTTTCCGCCGCAGCACTTTTTGCCGCGGCTTCCGCCGTCTCCGCCGCCGATCCGGCCTGCAGCGATGACGAGATGGTGATCAAGTTCAGCCATGTGGTCGCCGATCAGGGCCACCCGAAGGGCGACGCCGCGCGCATGCTGGCCGACCGCGTCAACAAGGAACTCGACGGCGAAGCCTGCATGGAGGTTTTCCCGAACTCGACGCTGTTCGACGACGACAAGGTGCTTGAGGCGCTGCTTCTCGGCGACGTCCAGCTCGCGGCCCCCTCGCTTGCCAAGTTCGAGGCCTATACGCTGAAATACCGCCTCTATGACCTGCCTTTCCTGTTCTCCAGCCTCGATGCGGTGGAGAAATTCACCACCAGCGATGCCGGCAAGGGCATGCTCTCGGCGATGGAAGACAAGGGCTATATGGGCCTTGGCTACTGGTCCTCGGGCCTGAAGCAATTCTCGGCCAACAAGCCGCTGATCATGCCGAGCGATGCGGCCGGGCTGAAATTCCGGGTTCAGACCTCGGATGTGGCGGTGGCGATGATCAATGCGCTCGATGCCTCCGCCCAGAAGCTCGCCTTCAAGGAGGTCTATGGCGCGCTGCAGACCGGCGTTGTCGACGGGCAGGAAAATACCTGGTCGAACATCTACACCCAGAAGTTCTTCGAGGTTCAGGACGGCATCACCGAGACCAACCATCAGCTTCTGGCCTATCTGCTGGTGACCTCCACCGACTGGCTCGATGGTCTCGATCCGGACTTCCGCGACCGCTTCCTCACGATTGTCGAGGAAGTCACGGCGGAGGCCAACGCTTCGGTCGCGGCGACGGAAGAGGAAAACCGCGCCAACATCATCGCCGCCGGCAGCGAGGTGCGGGTGCTCTCGCCCGAGCAGCGCCAGGCTTGGGTGGATGTGATGAAGCCGGTCTGGGCCGAGTTTGAAGATGACATCGGCGCCGACCTCATCCAGGCGGCAGTCGAATCCAATAACTAGAACAATTCCGGGTGCGCCGGTTCGCCGTCGGGAATGGGCTGAAAGCCACCCGCGGCGGACAGGCGGGCAGTGCGGGAAGGCCCGCACTGCCCGCAGCTCACCGATTGCCTTGAGAGGGGACCTGCCATGGCCGCCTATTGGCCTTACTTTGCTCTGATTTTGATCCTTGTCCTGCTTTACCTGGCCGAACGGCGCCACCGCGCCCTCGTCACCCGGCTGGAGGAAAACGTGCTGGCGACGCTGCTTGCGGCGATCACCGTGATCTCGTTTGCGCAGGTCGTCATGCGTTACGGCTTCAACAGCGGCTGGGGCGGCGCGCTCGAACTGACGCGCATCCTGTTTGCCTGGATGATCCTGTTCGGCATGAGCTATGGCCTGAAGACCGGCCTGCATCTCGGCGTCGATGCGCTGATCCGCACGCTGCCGCACCGGGCCTTCCGTGTTTTTGCGCTTTTCGGGGCGCTTGCCGCGCTTCTTTACGCGGTCATCCTCTTGTCCTCCGACTGGCTGCAGATATTCGGCGCCCATTCCAAGGGCGGCGCGGTCTTCTACTGGAACCGCTTTTTCAAGGCCGGAATCGGCCTCGACGATCTGCGCTATCCCGTTTTCATGCAGGACTGGTTTGGTTTGCAGGAGCGCGTTCAGCGCTGGATTGCCTACATCATCCTGCCCGTGGGACTGGCCCTTCTCGCCTATCGTTCAGTCGAGGCCTTCATCCAGATATGGACCGGAGAGCGCGAACTCGTCATCGCCGGTCACGAGGCCGAAGAGCTGGTGGCCGAAAACAAAGACGTGCTGAAGGATTAGACCCATGGAAATCGCCATTCTGTTTCTGCTGGTCTTCGGCCTACTCTTCGCCGGCGCGCCGGTTGCCATTTCGCTCGGCCTGTCATCGGTTCTGTTCATCGCGTTTTTCTCGCGCGATTCCATGTCCTCGGTGGCGCTGCAGCTTTTCACCGCCTCACAGAACTATACGCTTCTGGCCATCCCCTTCTTCGTGCTCGCCTCCGCATTCATGTCAACCGGCGGGGTGGCACAGCGGCTGGTGCGGTTTGCAATTGCCAGCGTCGGGCATTTTCGCGGCGGTCTCGCCATGGCCTCGGTCCTGTCGTGCATGCTGTTTGCGGCGCTTTCCGGGTCGTCGCCGGCCACCGTCGTCGCCATCGGCACGATCGCGATCGCCGGCATGCGGCAGGTCGGCTACTCCAAGGAGTTTGCCGCCGGCATCATCGCCAATG
>NZ_CFHTCS010000481.1:0-2699 GCF_984369615.1 Martelella sp.
ATTTTGCGCCCCCTCCGGTTATTACTTCTCGATCAGGTCGTAGAATTGCCAGGTCCGATCGGACCAAAGCCCGCCGATATCTCGGCCGGCAGACGTCACAAGCGACGGCGCGATGGTGAAATGGTTTGCCGCCACCATCATGTCGCGAAGGGTGCGCTGGATCACGCCGGCCCTGAGCCCAGCCCCGCCGGATGCGCGATAGGCGAAATTGCAGACATCGACGCCCACTTCATGGATCTGGGCCTTGGCCAGATGAACGAGGCTGATCTGGCGGGTTGTCATCATCTTGCCCGCCTCGGCGCTGGCCTCGATATCGCCCCAGACTTCCATGACGAAGGCGCGCGCGGCGCGATAATTGGCTTCCGCGCGGCCATAATCGTACCAGAACTTCTCGCTTTCCCCGAGCATGCCGGCCCGGCCGGACTTGCTGCGGGCGAATTTGGCGATCTCGTCCAGCATGCGCCGGCCCGTGCCCATGGCCCAGCCGGTGTGACCGATCGATGCAAGACCGACAATGCCGAGGCTGAACAATTCCTTCAGACGCTGCGGCGGCGCCGACAGGATCGGAAACACCAGATCATCGGGGATGAAGACATCCTTGGCGGAGTAATCGATCGAGCCGGTGCCCTTGAGGCCGAGCACATCCCAGTTGCCAAGCTGTTCATGCTCGCCGATCGGCGCATGGGCGCACATCACCATGACATTGCCGTCGGCATCCTTGGCCGGCTTTCCGTTGCCGTCATCGATGAAGCAGGCCGAATGCGACCAGGTTGCGTGGCTGAAGCCAGAGCCATAGCTCCATTTCCCGGTCAGCGTGTAGCCGCCATCGACCTTCTTGAGCATGCCGAGCGGCGCGCCCTGCCCCGAGAAGCGGTTGTCGCTGCCGGGCTCGAACAGGCGTTCGACCGCACTGTCGGGCAGGAACGCCGCCGACATCGCGCCGATGCAGCAATGCACCATTGACACCCAGCCGGCCGAGCCCGACCACCAGGTCACCGCCTCGATCAGTTGCAGAACCTCGGTCGGGCGCATCTGCGCGCCGCCGAGCTCTTCCGTGGCCATCAGATGCGAGAAACGCAGCGGCTTCAGCGCCTCGAAGCTTTCCTTCGTCAGTTCGCCCGCTTCCTCGTCCGCCGGCGCATTGGCTTCGAGCGTCGGGCCGATGTCCGCGATCTTTTTCAGGATGTCGCGATAATCGACGCTGTCGCCCCAGTATCCGGGCTTCACATGTTTGTTCATGTCATCTCCTCCTACAATGTTGGTCCGGCGAGAAAGTCGCCGATCTTTGTCACGCTATCGGGCTGCTCCTGAAGCAGCAGATGGCCGGCGCCCTCGATCAGCAGCGCCTGGCCGTTGGGCAATTGCTCCACCCACAAGGGCAGCTGGCTTGCCGGCAGAAGCCTGTCCTTGTCGCCCCAGACCACCAGCGCCGGATTGGATATCCGGGCGAGCATGCGGCGCAGATTGGGGTGACCCATGCCGAAGGGCGCGCAGATCCGCCCGACCGTCTCACCCTCGCGGGCGCGATCGGCGCCGAATTTTTCGGCGAATGCGGGATCGGAACCATCGGGGAAATAGCGCAGCGCCACCTTGGGGTCATGCGCCAGAAAGCCGGGAAGGTCCTGCGGCGCGATCGATCCGAGATCGGTCGCGGGATGGTCGGGATCGTTGAGCCCGGCCGGCGCGAGCAGCACGACGCGGTCGAACCGGTCGCCGGCAACGGCGGCGAGTTCCGTGGCGAGCCAGCCGCCCATCGAGAAGCCGATCAGATGCGGCTTTTCCGGAAGGTCCATCGCGTCGAGCAGGTTCAGATAATGGATGATGATATCCATCGCCCCCGAAACATGGGGCGCATCGCCCGAATAGCCCATGCCGGGATGGCTCGGGCAATAGACCCGGAAACGATCGGAAAACCCCGCGGCGAAATCGAAGCCTTCCAGCGTCGCCGCGCCATGCAGGAACAGCACCGGCTTGCCCTTTCCGATGGCCTTCACCACCGTATGAACGTCGCCGATCTCGTATTCTGATGTCTCAAACTGAACAGTCATATCCTCTCCTTCAGGCAAGTTCGGGCTGGATCAGCACCTTGCATTGGGTGGTGCGCCGGCGCAGGCCTTCGAAGACCTGCGGCACGGGCGAAAGGCCGATGCGGTCGGTGATGATCGCCTGCGGCGCGACCACGGCCCCTTTCACAAGCGCGTCGAGCGCCACGCCGAATTCATTTCTCTGATGGAAAAAGACCGAAAAGATCAGGTCGATCTCCTTGGAGAGCGCCACGAACGGGTCCCATTCATCGCCGCCGATGCAAAGACCGACGCCGATCACCTTGCCCTGCAGCCGAACAGCTTCGACGGCCGCTTGCAGAAGGCCGGGCTTGCCGACGCATTCGAAGACGATGTCGGGCGGGCCGCCGCACTGATCGCTCAGGTTTTCGGAAAGACCCGCGCCGGAGAGGGCAAAGCCCGTCGCCCCCAGAGCGCGGGCGCGTTCGGCCTGATGATCGTAGAGATCGGCCATCACCACCCTGGAAGCGCCCAGTCGCCGCGCCCAGAAGGCGACCAGCAGACCGATCGGCCCGGCGCCGAGAATGGCGACGCGATCGCCCGGCTTCATGCCGGAGCGGACGATGCAGTGCAGCGCCACCGAAAGCGGTTCGGCGAGCGCGGCGTCGCTTGCCGTAACGCCCTCGGGAAGTATGC
>NZ_CFHTCS010000482.1:0-2689 GCF_984369615.1 Martelella sp.
CACTACACCTTCTCCGGCCTTTCCCGCAAGCGCCGCGGCATGTTTAAACGCATTCTCATGCAAAAGAGTGTCGATTTCCGCTGCCCCGAAAGGCACAAACGCCGGAATCGGCCCTTCGGCCTCCATCTGGAGCCAGAAGGCCTTGCGGGCCTGGTCAAGCTTGCGCCTGCCATCGGCGGCGGCATCGGCGGCATGAAAGGTGGCAAGGGCCGCGCCGCTTCTCACCGCAAGATCGACCTTGGCCGATCCAGCGACGAACTCGCCCGCCTTGCGGGCCATGTTCATCATACCCGCAAGCTGACGCGCCATCAACATGTCAACAGTTGCGCCGAGATCGGCCGGCGCAACGGCCTTCTGCTTCAGCGCCCGGGCATAAAGCCCCTTGGCCACGGCCTTGTCGACCGCCCAGCGCTCGGCGGTCACCCAGCACCCCCTGCCCGGCAGTTCACGTTTCAGATCGGGAACCACCTGGCCGTCGGGACCGGCGACGAAGCGGATCAGATCATCCGGCCCGCCGGCATTACGGGTCACGATGCAGGTCCGGTCGTTCATCGCCGCCTCTTCAGCCACTTTTCGGGGCGTGGTCACCGGCCCTTACGCGCTCTTGCCGGCTTCGTCATCGGGTGAAGCCTGCTCTTCGACGACGCCTTCTTCGGCAACGCCGTCTTCCGCCAGGGCGTCCTCGTCCTCGTTCACCTCTTCGGCAACCGCGAGGTCTTCCTCGGTGATCCAGCCAACCGCCAGGCGCGCCTGCACGACCATGTTCTCGGCTTCCACCCGCGACAGATCAAAGCCGGAGAGCGTGCCTTCGAAACGCTTGGTCTGGCCGTTCTGGCGCTCGGTCCATCCGACAAGGTCGTCAGCGGCGCAACCGGCGAAGTCTTCCATCGTCTTGATGTCGTCCTCGCCAAGCGCCACCATCATCGCCAGCGTCATGCCGTCGATCTGGCGCAGGTCGTCGGAAACGCCGAGTTCGCGGCGCTTCTCGTCAAGTTCGGCTTCCTGGCGCTCGAGGAATTCCTTGGCGCGCATCTGGATTTCCTCGGCCGTCTCCTCGTCGAAGCCCTCGATCGAGGAAATCTCGTCGAGCTCGACATAGGCCAGCTCTTCGATTGCCGCGAAGCCTTCCGATGCGAGAACCTGTCCGACCATCTCGTCAACGTCCAGCGCATCCATGAACAGCTGCGACCGTTCGTTGAATTCCTTCTGACGGCGTTCGGATTCCTCGTTCTCCGTCATGATGTCGATGTCCCAGCCGGTCAGCTGCGAGGCGAGACGGACATTCTGGCCGCGACGGCCGATCGCCAGCGACAGCTGGTCGTCCGGCACGACGACGTCGATGCGCTCGGCGTCCTCGTCCAGCACCACCTTGGCGACTTCGGCCGGCTGCAGCGCGTTGACGATGAAGGAGGCCGGATCCTCCGACCACGGAATGATATCGATCTTCTCGCCCTGGAGTTCGCCGACGACGGCCTGGACGCGGCTGCCGCGCATGCCGACGCAGGCCCCGACCGGATCGATCGACGAATCCGACGAGATCACGGCGATCTTGGCGCGCGAGCCCGGATCGCGGGCGACCGACTTGATGGTGATGATGCCGTCATAGATTTCCGGCACTTCCATGGTGAAGAGCTTGACCATGAACTGCGGATGGGTGCGCGACAGGAAGATCTGCGGCCCGCGCTGCTCGCGGCGCACATCGTAGACATAGGCGCGGATGCGGTCGCCGTAACGCGGCACTTCGCGCGGGATCATCTCATCGCGGCGGATAATGGCCTCGCCACGGCCGAGATCGACGATGACATTGCCGTATTCGACGCGCTTGACCGTGCCGTTGACGATCTCGCCGATGCGGTCCTTGTATTCGTCGTACTGGCGGTCGCGCTCGGCCTCGCGCACCTTCTGGACGATCACCTGCTTGGCCGACTGGGCGGCGATGCGGCCGAAATCCATCGGCGGCAGCGGGTCGGCGATGAAATCGCCGAGCTTGGCTTCCGGGTTGCGGTCAAGCGCGAGCGCCAGCGGGATCTGCGTGCTGTAATCCTCGGCTTCCTCGACCACCTCGAGCAGGCGCTGAAGATGAATCTCGCCGGTCTTCGGATTGATGTCGGCGCGGATATTGGTCTCCGATCCGTAACGCGACTTGGCCGCCTTCTGGATGGCGTCGGCCATGGCGGTCAGGACGATCTCGCGATCGATCGATTTTTCACGCGCCACCGCATCGGCGATCTGCAACAGTTCCAGCCGGTTCGCACTTACTGCCATTTTACGGGTCTCCGTCCTTGCAAGCGGAACCGCGCCGGTTCCGTCAATATCCTGAAATCGCATGCCGCCCGTTCCGGGCCATGGCGTCTGTCTTAATTGTCGTCGCCGTCGGCGACATCTTCCTCGTCGTCGTTTTCGTTCGCCGCCTTCTGCTTGGCAAGCTTGTCAGCCCTCAGCGCCTCACGGATCAGTTCGTCGGTCAGCACCAGCTTGGCATCCGAGAGCGCGGTAAAGGGAATGGTCACCTCGGGCGGCTCGCCGTAGGCAACGCCGTCGCGCAGAAGCGTGATGCCGTCGACATCGGCTTCGATGATGCGGCCGCGGAAGCGCTTGCGGTCGTTGACGAGAACCGACGTCTCGCACTTCACGAGGTGGCCCTTCCAGCGGTAGAAATCGGATTTGCGCACCATCGGCCGGTCGATGC
>NZ_CFHTCS010000483.1:0-2682 GCF_984369615.1 Martelella sp.
CAGGTCGGCCGCCTTGTCGAAGAGCGCCGGCAGTTCTTCTGCCGATGCACCGAGAACCGGCAAGGCGACGGTGGTGATTCCGGCAAGGGAAAACCCGTCACCGGTCGGCGTATCCGCGCCGACAAGGTCGGGCCGCAGCTTCCCGAGGCTCATGGCCATGACGGCCGGGAAATTCGCCTTGAGGCCGGTCGGCAGCGTTTCATCCAGAATGATCACGGGTTTGAGTGACATGACGGTCTCCTTTCGCGCCACGCCATGGCATGCAGGAAGGCGGCGGGTCTTGGACGAAATTGACGTTCAGTGCCGGATGAGCGCGCCGGGCGTCACGCCGTAATGGCGGCGGAAATGGCGGATCAGATGCGCCTGATCGCAAAACCCGGCGGCAATCGCGGCCTCGACCGCGGGCGCGCCGTCGAGCAGCAGACGGCGGGCATGATCCAGGCGGACGCGCACCACATGGCCGTGCGGCGTCAGTCCGGTGGCGCGGACGGTGCTGCGGATGAGATAGGACGGGTTCAGGCCGACGGCGGCCGCCATATCGGACAGGCTCAGCGGTTTTCCGGCGGCGACGCCCTCCGCGATCAAGCCAAGCAGCGTGCGGATTGCGGCGGGCTCGTTGCCCGCCCGGCGCAGTTCTGCGCGACCGTAATGCGCGAAGGCTTCGGCCAGCACCGCATGGACAGCCTCCTCCGCCGCCAGGCGATGATCGGCCATCCGGGCGCTGTTGAGGCACGAGGCCAGGCGGGCGAGCGCCTGCGACAGCCTGAACCCGCGGTCGCGCGGGGCGATCTCGGCAAAGCCGCGAAGGCTGCGCACGCCCAGAACCGCGCGCACCGCCGCCTCGGAAGCGTACAGCATGGTGTAACGCACCCGTTCCGAGGCCGCGTGGCCGGTATGCGGCTCTTCCGGGTTCATCAAGGAGAGCGAACCGGCAGGCAGCACCATGCTTTCGCCGCGACAGAGATAACCGCCGGCACCTTCGGCAATCGCGCCGATCGCAAAGCCCTCATGCGCATGGCGGGTGAACCTCTGCGTGCTGAAGGCGGCCTCGAAAAAATCGATGCCGTGAAGCCATTCAAGATGATGATAACGGTTGCGTTGCATGGGCAATCTATAGCGCCGGAACGGCCGGCGCGGGAGGGGACCGTTTGAAAAAGAGGAGGGAATTCCGCGCGCGGCGACGGGCTAGCGGCCCGAACGCGCATTTTCCGGGTTTGCGGGCCTGATCACTGACGGCGCCATGGGTTCGATTGCCGGCGCTTTTCAGCTCTTGAAGGCATTGATCAACTCGCCAACCAGCGGATTCGGGAAACGGCGATGAAGGGTGATCGCAAAGAATTCCTCGCGCAGGTCCTCCAGCCTGCCCAGTTCGATGAGACGACCGGAGGCCAGTTCGTCCCTCACGACAATTGGCGGAATGACGGCAAGGCCGGCATTGGCGCGCGCCAGCAGGCGGATCATGGCCATGTCGTCGGCCTCGGCGGCAATCCTTGTGGCAATGCCGCGTTGTTCCACCATCGCATCGAAGGAGGCCCGAAGCGCCGATTCCGGCGTCGGCAGAATCAGGGGTTGCGAGGACAGGATTTCGGGAAGGGGCCGGCCCAGAAGCGCGCTTGCGCCCGGCGGCGCAATCACGCTGACCGTCTGCGCCGCCAGGGCGTGCGCCAGATAGGGGCTGGATGCATCGCGCGCCGGCACGAGGTTGGTGAGCACGACATCGATCGACAGCGCTTCGAGCGCGCGCAACAGCTCCGGCTGGGCGCCCGAGCGCAGCACCACCTCGACATCGGAACGGCCGATCAGAGGCTCGATGAAGCCGATCTGGAAGTTTCGGGAAAGCGTTGCCAGCGCACCGACGCGCAAGGCCCGGCGCGCCGTTCCCGCATTCCTCAGCGTGGCTGTCAGATCTTCCGCCGCCCGGAAGATCGCTTCGGCATGGTCCAGCGCGATCCGTCCTGCCTCGGTGAGCACCAGCCCCCGGCCGCGCCGTTCGAAAAGATCATGGCCGAGAGCCGCCTCGAGCGTCCTGATCTGGGACGACAGGGCAGATTGCGACAGGTTCAGGGCGCGCGCGGCCCCCGTCAGGGTGCCATCCCGCGCGACCGCCCGGAACAGTCTCAGATGATGCAGGTTCAACGCCTTCACTTTCATAAAACAGAACGTTTACGAAGAATATATGTAATTTTTTCAATGAAAGCGAGGCGCTATATCGGCGGCATGTTCAATCGCCCCTGAGGTTTCGATGTCGCTTCTTGTTCCCTTGCCCCTGCTGGCGCCGATCGTGTTGCTGGCTGTCGCCGTCGTATCGATCGCCCGTCCCGGCCGCCGCCCGGGACGGTATCCCATGATCGTCGAGGCAAGCGCGCTCGCCGCTTTTGGTTTCGCCCTGGCCGGTCTGGCGCAGCTTCTTGTCTTCGGTCCATCCACGGCGCGCCTTTTTGAAGGCCCCTACATGCTTGCCGTCCGGCTCGATCCCGTCAGCGTGACGATGACGCTGCTGGTGGCCTTCATCGGCTGGGTGGTGATGCGCTATTCCCGCCGCTATCTCGACGGCGAAGCGCGGGAGGGGCGGTTTCACGGCCTGATGCTGGCCGCTCTGGCCGCGGTTCAGATCGTTGTCCAGTCCGCAAGCCTGACGCTGCTTTTCCTCGGTTTCGTCGCCATCGGCATCTGCCTGAAAAA
>NZ_CFHTCS010000484.1:0-2670 GCF_984369615.1 Martelella sp.
TGCTGATGAAGCGCCTGAGAGAGAATGCGATGCTTGAAGCTGAAGTGAGCGTGAACGGGGATGTCTTTGTGGAAGGACATCATGTGGGGGAACTGGCGGGCTTTCGTTTCAAAGCCGTGACCGGCGCCGAGGGGCCGGATGCCAGGGCGATCGAGGCTGCCGCGCTGAAAGCGCTGGCGCTCGAATTCGAGGCCCGGGCCGCGCGCCTGCACGCCTCCGGCAATTCCGACCTCGTGCTGGATTCCTCCGGAACGGTGCGGTGGCTCGGCGATCCGGTGGCCCGGCTCGTTGCCTCCGACAATGTCTTGAGGCCGCGCGTCGTGCTGCTGGCCGACGAACAGTTGACCGGCGCGGCCCGCGATCATGTCGCGGCCCGCATCGAGCGCTATGTGGCGCACCAGATCCAGACGGTGCTGAAGCCGCTCGATGATCTCGCCAATGCCGATGACATCGAGGGGCTGGCGCGCGGCCTCGCCTTCCAGCTGGTCGAGAATTTCGGCGTGCTGTTCCGGCGCGATGTTGCCGCCGAGGTCAAGGCGCTCGATCAGGATGCGCGGGCCTCGCTCAGGCGCTATGGGGTGCGCTTCGGCGCCTATCATGTGTTCATGCCCGCGCTGTTGAAGCCGGCGCCGGCCGAGATGATCACCCTGCTCTGGGGTCTCGCCAATGACGGCCTCGACAAGCCCGGCTATGGCGAACTCATTCCGGTGCTGGCGGCCGGTCGCACTTCGGTCGTTACAGACCCGGCGTTCGAGCGCGCCTTCTACAAGCTTGCCGGTTTCCGCTATCTCGGAAAGCGCGCGGTGCGCATCGACATTCTCGAACGCCTCGCCGATATCATCCGCCCGCTGACGCAGTGGAAGCCGGAAGCGGGCGGCGCGCAGCCGGAAGGCGCCTTCGACGGCCGCCGCTTCGTCACCACGCCGGCGATGATGTCGATCCTTGGCGCAACGCCCGACGACATGGAAGAAATCCTGAAGGGTCTCGGTTATCGCGCGGATGTGGCAACGCCCGAGGAAGTCGCGGCGCTCGAGGCCATTCAGGCTGAGCGCGATGCCGAGAAGGCCGCAAAACAGCATGCCGGCGTCGCCGTCGAGACGGTTGCCCGGCGCGCCGAGAAACCGGTCGTCGCAGAGCCTGCTGCCACGGAGACGCCGGCGTCTCAGGCTGCTGAAACGCCCGCTGAAGACAGTGGCGCGGTCGAGAAGGCCGATGAGCCCGCTCCCGAAGCCGCGGAAGCCTCCGGAGCGCCCGCCGAAACCGCTGCGTCGGAGCCCAAGGAGGAGGAAGAGCCGAAGCCCGTCCTGCTCTGGCGTCCGGGCGCGCGCGGCAACAACGAGCGCAACCGGCAGGGCCATCAGGCGCGTGGCCAGCGCAATGAGGGCCGCGGTCGCGGTCAGCCGGGTCGCAAGGGCGGTGACGGCGAGCAGCACGAGCGCTCCGGCAGGCCCGGCGGAAAAGGCGGCAAGGGCGGCGGCAAGGGCCCGCGCCGCGAGCGCAACGAGAACGAGGGCAACAAGCCGCGCGAACCGCGCCGCGAGCGCGACAAGCCCGTCGATCCGGATTCGCCCTTCGCCAAGCTTGCCGCGCTGAAGGCGCAGATGAAGCGGTAAACCGATGGCAGAGGGCGAAGCAGCGGAACGCCAGCGCGTCGACAAATGGCTGTTCTTCGCGCGCATCGTCAAATCGCGGTCACTGGCGCAGAAGCTGGTCCGCGATGGCCATGTGAAGCTCAATGGCGCGCGCATCGTCCGCCCCAGCGTCGACGTGGCGATTGGCGACAGGCTCGTGGTGGCCCTTGAGCGACGGGACGTGCATCTAGTCGTGCGCGCGCCCGGTCATCGGCGCGGCCCTTTTTCGGAAGCGCAGGAACTCTACCAGGATGTGAGCCCGCCGCCGGCAGCGCGCGAGAAGCTTTCGGCGTTCGAGCAGGCCCAGCGCGTGCCGGGCGCCGGGCGTCCGACCAAGAAGGAACGCCGTTCACTGATGCGGCTGCGCGGCGAGGAGTAGAGTTTTCCTTCGCCTTTGGAAACTTCTACCCGAAGCAGCCCCGTTTGTGGAATGAAATCATCTTGCGGCATGCGCGGAAAGCCGTTACCTCACGGTTCTGCAGCTGCCCCGCGTTGCTGCTGGCCCGCCGGCCTGAAACTGATCTCTGGAGCCTTTCATGACCTATGTCGTGACCGATAACTGCATCAAGTGCAAATATACCGACTGCGTTGAAGTCTGTCCGGTGGACTGTTTCTATGAGGGCGAGAATTTTCTGGTTATCCATCCGGACGAATGCATCGATTGCGGCGTCTGCGAGCCGGAATGCCCGGCCGAGGCGATCAAGCCGGATACCGAACCGGGCCTTGACCAGTGGCTGAAGCTCAACGCCGAATATGCCGAAACCTGGCCGAATATCACCATCAAGAAGGAGCCGCTGCCCGACGCCGAGGCCATGGATGGTGTCGAAAACAAGTTCGAGCAGTTCTTCTCCGACAAGCCGGGCTCCGGCGACTGAGAGTGGCCCGCGGCCGGCGCGGCGCGGCCCCCGGCCTTGCCAAGATTTTTGAGCGCGCGCGCAATTTGGGGCTTGGCGAAGCCGCACAATTCGGTTAGGTCTCGGCCAAGCTTCCCTCTCGCCGGCGACGACTTGTCGCGGGTGCATGGCTCATTGATTTCTGC